>NZ_JAZKRK010000002.1:0-129595 GCF_036626455.1 Halodesulfurarchaeum sp.
AGTTTACAACTGCGACACGGCTGTCGCCGGCCGCGGTTAGTTCACGATGTGAGAATGGCCCCGGCCGGGAATCGAACCGGAGGAAGAATCGGTCAAACGGTGGCCAATACTTCTACTCTTAAAGGCATCCGCACGAGCGAAGCGAGTGCGGTTCACTCGACGTGACCGTTGGGAGCGTCGAGCTGCGGCTTTTTCCCCACGTTTTTGCGACCGAGTGGTTCGCGAAGCGAACCCGAGGGAGGAAAAAGTGGAAGTGCGCCGGCCGGGAATCGAACCGGAGGAAGAATCGGTCAAACGGTGGCCTATACTTCTACTCTTAAAGGCATCCGCACGAGCGAAGCGAGTGCGGTTCACTCGACGTGACCGTTGGGAGCGTCGAGCTGCGGCTTTTTCCCCACGTTTTTGCGACTGAGCGGTTCGCGAAGCGAACCCGAGGGAGGAAAAAGTGGGAGTGCGCCGGCCGGGATTCGAACCCGGGCCATGAGCTTGGAAGGCTCAGGTCCTACCACTAGACCACCGGCGCTCGACCTGGGCTATGAGGTCCCCGGATAAGAAGTTTTCATCTCGGTCCCGACCCAAGCGTAGCAATTGCCCCGAGATACCCAGGCCTCTTGACACTCGATCTCGCTATCCACGACGTCTGCCTCGAACTCTTCTGGGTCATAGATATGATAAAATCGGGGGACACTCTCCCCGTCGGGCAGCGTCCAGTCGATCGTCGTATCGAACCCGTTCGTTCGGTCAAACCGGTCATGCGTGGTACACCAACTACTCACGAGGGCGGTACCGTCGGGTGAGAGGACCCGAGCCAACTCGTTAAGACTCCTGATTCGAGCAGTTCGGCTCCGGAGATGGTGAATCGCAGCAATGTAGAGGCCGACGTCGACAGTCGAATCAGCCACGGGGAGTTTCGTCGCCGTTCCCTGGACGAACGAGGCTCCGAAGTCTGCCTCAGCGGCTCTCGTGATGGCTTCCGTGAGCAGTGTGTGGCTGAGATCGACTCCGATCGGGGTTTCGACCACCCTGGCGAGTTCTTCTGTATGCCGTCCATTGCCACACCCGATATCGAGCCCGATGGTCCCCACAACAGATTCGAGGAAGTCAGTTACGTCCGTCCAGGGATACTGTCGAGTTTCCGAGAAGTGGCTCCCGATGCGATCGTAGACCGTCTGGATCGGTGGGGCCTCTGGGCCGTTTTCAGTCATCCGAAGATGAGGAAGAAGACGTAGGCGATGGCCAACATCGCTGTGGCGTGTTTCGCCCCGCTGGAGAGGCGTCCATCACTCATCATCCCGGCCACGAATCCAGACACGTAGCCCTGAATGATTCCGGCGTGGAAAAAGACCAGACCGTACGCGTCCTTCTTGGCATCGGTCAACTCGCCGAGACTCCCGCCAATTCCGAGCCCCGTTCCAGGCGCGGCTCCACCCCCGACATCGACGCCGGTGGGGATGCTCGGGATGAAAACCTGATCGAGGGCCAGGACGATTCCGAGGAACACGAAGAACGCGACGTAGACGACGACCACGTACGTGAGTAACTCGTTGCGGCGGTCCCGTTCCAGCCGGCGGGCCGATTTGGCCTCGTCCGCAGCGATCCGCAACACCGGACCGATATCGTTTGTCGCCCCCATCGCATTCGTCGTTAACGTCGTCACGCGTGTGATCGCAGGCGTCCGAATCCGGTGTTCGAACCGGCGAAGTGCCGTCTCCATATGCGCCCCCCATTGCATATCCGCCCACGTGCGACGCATCTCTGTTGACAGTGCCCCGAGATCCGAGCGAGCGACCCGACCGAAACTCTCGACCATCGACATGCCCGCCTCGTTCGTGGCAGCGAGGCGTTCGAGGAAATCCGGGATCGCCGCCTCGATCTGTTTGACGCGTCGATGTCCAATTTCGTATGTTACCGCATACGTCCCAGTCACGAAGAGGGTAACCTGAATGAGCGCGTCGTCGAGCGCCGCCGGGTCCACGACACCGGTGACAAGCGTTGGCCACCACGCTGCAACGAGCCAGAGCAGTCCAAACGGAACCGTCACAGCAAGAATGGTGCTCGGACGGTCCGTCAACAGTCTGGCTGGATCCCGAAGCGCGCGTCGAATCGGCCCAAGCCGTCTGGCGATCGCAAGTCGGTAGCGGTTTTTCGCTTCGGTTCCAGACGTTTGACGATCAGTTGGGTTCTCGCTCACCGATAGTTCTGGAACGAGTGCTGATTCAGCCTCGTATGAGACCTCCTGTTCCGGATCAGCCCGGTCCTCGGTGACCGTGTCGAGATAGATGATAAACCCAACGTTGGCAAGGCCTAAGATGAGGTAGACGAGGATGTGCAGGAAGGTCAACGTGCCCCCGAGAAGCAGGCCAACAACGACCAATATGGTGATGAGAAAAAGCATCCCTGCCACGAACACGGTCACATATGCTTCCGCAAGCGCCCCGAGCAGTTCGATGAACCGCTGCTGTTGGGCGCTTTCCTCGTCGAGGAAGTACGCGTACTGCTCCTGGAGGAAATCCGTCAGCGACCCACCACTGCGGAGGACACTAGCCAGGTTCTTGGTAAACTCCTCGAGTTGGTCACTTGGCGTTCGCTGGCTGGTCCGCTCGATGCTTGAAACCAGGTCCGCACCCAAAAGGTCGATGTCCTTCATCGTGACCGAAAATTCTCGTGCCGTCTCTCCGTAAACGGCCGTGTGTTTGCCAAGCGTCCTGAGGACCTGAGAGAACGGCATGCCACTCCGCGAGAGGGCAAAGAGAAAAGCGATGTTCCGTTTGAGAGTCGAATCGACGCGTCGGGATCGCTCCCCTGCAGCGTATCGGGGCAGGTACCAGCGGATCTGGTAGGCACCGTAGGCCCCGATGGCTCCGATCGTTGCACTGCTCAAAAGCAAGAGAACGAACAGGCCCAGAATACCCATCTCCGATGGCTCGTTTCTGAGGACTCCCAAGAGCCAGGGCATCAAGTCCGGTATTCCGGCCGCGACCATCGCTTGCCGGACGGCGATAAAGATGTAGACACCGAACACGCTCCCTGCGAGGGCCGCCAGAGTCGCGTAGAGAAAGGTTTTGGCGGCATAGACCCGGTAGGTGTCGGGATCGTGGGCGCCTGCGAGACTCGCAACCTGCCGAACGTTGATCGACCGCCGTTCGGAAACAAAAGTGCCAAACAGGGACAGTGCGATCCGGCTTACAAGTTGGTTGACCCGGTGGGACACGATATTCAAACTAATTACCACCAGAATGAGCACGACGAGTCCGAGTGGCAGAAATTCGAGCACCGGAATCACCCGATCGGTTCGCTGTCCTGTGGTTGTCCCGCCTCCTTTGGTTCGGCCACAGAACTCTCCATTTGATCCGTGATTCGGTCGATGACCGCCTCCTTATCCGCGTAATAATCGTTGACCAACGCGGTAAAGCGCCGGTAGTCCCGAACGTCGTGTTCGAGGAGATACTGGAGAACATGCTTTCGGTTCCGGAACTCCCTCAGGAGTTCTGACCGTGTCCACCCGCGGTCCTCACGGATCTCCTCCAGGACGATACTGTCGAACTGATCGAACGAATCAGTCTCGGGATCATATTCGAAGGCCATCGAGTAATCGAGGTCGCCGGTCCGCTGATCGATCCCCTCGATTTCCGCGATTGTCCGTGTGCGTCGAACCCGCTCATCCCCGACATAGGTCAGGGTTTGAACGGACAGGACGTCAAGTGACTGTATCATCGCCCGGGGAACGTTGATCGGCTCGTTTTCGAGGCGGTTGATGACCGTCTGCACACTGTCCGCGTGCATCGTCGAGAAGGTGGTGTGCCCGGTATTCATCGCCTGGAACAGGGTCATCGCTTCCTCGCCCCGAACCTCACCGACGATGATGAATTCGGGCCGATGGCGGAGCGAGGAGCGCAGCAGATCGTACATCGAAATATCTTCGCCCTCCCCGAGACTCTCTCTGGTTACAGAAGAGAGCCAGTTGTCGTGATACAGAGTCAGTTCGCGGGTGTCCTCGATGGTCACGACTTTCGCGTTTGGGGGAACGAACATCGAGACCGCGTTCATTGAGGTTGTTTTCCCGGAGGCAGTTCCACCAGCGAAGATGAGTGATTTGTTGCTCTCGATAGCCAGCCAAAGATACGCCATCTGGTCGAGGCTAAAGGTCTCAAAATCAACCAGCGCTGCTGGCGTGAACGGTTCCTCCGCATATTTCCGGATCGTAAACGCTGACCCTCGAGGCGTGACTTCCCGACCAAGTGCCAGTTCGCCACGGCTGCCATCGGGCAGCGTTGCATCTGTCACAGGGTCTCCGATCGAAATGTGCTGGCCCGATCCCTGGGCCAGTTTGATCACGAAGTCATCCAGTTCCCCCTCACCGAACGAACGGTTCGTTTGGATGTCAGTGTACGCGTCGTGATAGACGTACAGCGGGAGATCATACCCGTCACACGAAATATCCTCGATGTGGGGGTCCCGCATCAGGGGGTCGAGCTTGTCGTACCCTTCGAAGGTCCGATAAAGGTAGTAAAACAGCCGGTAAACAGTGTTGACCTCCACATCGACTCCGTACTGGTTGAGCAGCTCAAGCAAATGTTCGGTGATGACCGCCTCCGCATCCTCGGGATCGTATTCAGCCCGGAAAATAAGAGACTCCCGGCTATCGGTGAATACCTGTTCGAGGAGTTCCTCCTCAAAGTCCGTCAGTTCAGGCTCGACAACAAGATAGCGATAATCGTTCGTGTCCGGATTGTGGACGATCGTGACGAATGCGAAGGGAGTGTTCACCCAGTATCGCTCGACCTCGTCGTATCCCTCTTTCCCCGAAAACGAGGTAAGGGTGCCGTGACGGCGTGCATCGTAGGGCTCCATATCGATCGTGGAGCCGGTGATCACGTCAGCGATCCGCGAAAGTCGCCAACGGATCGACTCGAGCGGGGACTCGAACCCCGGCGGAACAGACTCGTCCCCACCTGAGTGATCAGACATCGATCTCTACCCCAACAGATGGCGTCGGCCTGCTTAAATCCCCCCACACGAGTTCGTCTCGCCGTCACGTTCATTTCCCATGAACCCGAATGCTCACGGGATGCGTCGGGAGGAGTTCAGCTTCGAGACCCGCCACGTCAGGCCAGAGACTGGAGAGACGACTGCGCCCCTCCCCACACTCAAATTGCAATACGCTGGACCAGAGGGCGAACTCCGGGCGGCTTTGGCCCAAACGGACGTGTCGACTCAAGGAAAGGCCGATCTGGACGTGTCACTCCGGCTGAAAGGGAATTTCGAGGAACCCGATCCGGATGGCGTCCTTGCTGTCACCGGCCGTCTCACGGGCGATTTCATCTGTGAGTGCAACGTCCCAGCAAAGCAGATTTTCGAGTTCCTCTCGGCAACGAAGCGCCGGGCCGCCGCAGTGGACCGTCGGCCGAAGTACCGCTTCCAACTGTACGCTGATGACAGGCCAATCCGCACCGAAGAGATGGATACGTTTCTGGTTTACACGAAGTCTGGGGTCCTGCGCGAGGCGGAAAGCCTGCTTCCGAATGGCGTCCAGTTATGAGGAGGTGACACCCGAACACCGCTATCGACACTATATACTACCCTCGCCAGGTACGGGCTTGTATGGACCTCTTTGGAACGGCGGGAATTCGGGGTCGAGCTGAAGACGAGGTGACCCCTGAACTCGCATTGCGTGTGGGCCAAGCCGTTGGTGAACCCGGTCGGGAGTTCGCCGTTGGACGTGACGGTCGCGTAACTGGCGAGACGCTCCTTGGCGCACTCCGGGCGGGCCTGCAAAGTGCTGGGTCGAACGTCCGAGACATCGGAATGGTCCCTACACAGACTGTTGCGTACGCCTCTCAAGGCCGTTATGGGGTACAGGTAACAGCCTCTCACAACCCACCCGCTGACAACGGGATCAAGCTCTTTGAAAACGGTTCGGAATTCGATCGAACCGCCGAGTTGGAAGTCTCCGACCGAATCGCCGGTGGTCCCGAACCAGCCGCGTGGGATACCTGGGGGAAAACCGAATCAGAACCGATACTCCAGTCCTACCGGGACGAAATTGTCGATTTCCTTGCTGGACGAACAGTGCCAGAATCCCATCCAGCTGGTTCGGGCCAAACCCTCGACGGGGATCATCCACTAGCGGAAATTCCGATCGCCGTCGATTGTGGGAATGGAATGGGGAGTCTCGGCACGCCCCAGGTTCTCGAATCGCTGGGCGCCGACGTGGTGTCCGTCAACGGAACTGTTGACGGGTTTTTCCCGGGTCGGCCGAGCAAACCCACGCCAGAAACACTCAGCGAATTTCGGGCCTTCGTGGCGGATCATCGGGCGGTGTTCGGGATCGCCCAAGACGGGGATGCAGACCGTGTCGTGCTCCTGGACGAAGATGGGTCGATCGTCCACGAAGATACGGTCGTGGCCATCCTCGCGGAATACTACGTCCGCACCGCCACGGTGACCGATCCGATCGTGGTGACGACACCGAACGCGTCCGGACGGATCGACCAGCGGGTCGAAGCCGCTGGCGGGGATGTCGAACGCGTTCGATTGGGCGCGCTCCACGAGGGGATCGCTGCAGTCCAGTCCGAGGCAGGCACCGTTGTCTTCGCGGCCGAACCGTGGAAACACATCCATCCCGAGTTAGGGCTGTGGATCGATGGCATCGCGAGTGCAGGATTGCTCTCGGTGTTGGGTGCCGCCGCAGGTGGACTCGACGCGCTTCGCGACCCTGTCACTGAGCGGCCCTACCGGAAAATCAGTGTTTCGTGTGCGGAAGACGCCAAACGGCCGGTGATGGATCAGCTGACAACTGCACTTCCTGATGGGTTTCCTGAGGCGAGTGTCTCAACTGAATACGGGGTCAGGCTGGCCTTCGATGATGGGTCCTGGGTTCTCGTGCGACCAAGTGGGACAGAACCGTATGTCCGATTGTACGCCGAGAGCGATTCCGTCGAAGACCTGGTGACGTCGGTCCGAACGATTATCGAGGAAACGATCGAATCGGCTGAATCTTAGGCCGTTCGAGGGGGAAAACGAGACTCGGAGGACTATTCGACGGATTTATTTCGGAGCCCTGTACCCTGTGTATATATGGGTTCTTACAATCGGCGAACGTTTCTCAAGGTAGCTGGTGGCATCGGAGCAACATCCGTGACCGCGATGGCTGGCTGTTCGGGTGGGGAAAATACGGACGCCGAAACGACGACTGAGGAAAGCGGTTCCGACACGACGAACGTCGGAATGGTCTACGCTACAGGTGGCCTTGGAGACGGGTCCTTTAACGACCAGGCACAGCAAGGTATCATTCAGGCATCGGAGGATTTCGCGGTCGAATACGACGAAGCGCAGCCAGAGGAGGTCTCACAGTTCGGTAATTATCAAACGCAGTTCGCAGGGTCTACCGATCCCAATTACGATCTGATTTCGACGATCGGGTTCCTCCAGACTGATGCCCTGTCGGGGACGGCACCTGATTATCCCGATCAGAACTTCATGATCGTCGACAGTGTAGTCGAGGAAGACAACGTCGCTTCGTACATATTCCGGGAACACGAAGGCTCCTATCTGGTCGGCCAACTGGCAGGACTCTTGACGACGAGTGACTTCAGTGCTGGTGCCGGCAGCACAAAGCCCGACACAAAGAGCGTTGGATTCGTCGGCGGGGTCGAGGGTACTCTCATCAAAAAGTTCGAGGCTGGCTTCATCGCGGGCGTGAAATCTGTCGATTCGGAAATCGAGGTTCAGTCCTCCTATGTGGGCTCGTTCAATGAACCTTCGAGCGGCGAGGAAACTGCGATCGCGATGTACGAAAGCGGAAGTGACGTTGTCTACCACGCCTCCGGGAATACCGGCACAGGGGTCTTTGAAGCGGCACAGAGCAAGGGTCGGTTCGCGATCGGTGTCGATCGGGATCAGTCGATTACCAAGGAGAGCTACGCTGACGTGATTCTGGCAAGTATGGTCAAGCGGGTCGACACGGCAGTCTACACCGCCGTGGAATCCGTCGTCGAAGGTACTTTCGAGAGCGGGATCACGACTCTGGGACTTGACGAGGGCGGTATTGCAGCGGTCTATGGCTCCGAACTCGGGTCCGAAGTCCCACAGGATGTCAAAGACGAGATCGCCGCCACCAGGGAATCGATCATTGCTGGCGATATCTCCGTCCCAACCGACCCCGAAAACGCCTAATCACGGCACATAATGGAGCCAGCCGTCCGGCTGTCAGGGATCACGAAGCGGTTTCCCGGCGTCCTCGCCAACGACGATATCGACCTCTCAGTCGAGCGCGGATCGGTCCACGCCCTCCTCGGTGAAAACGGAGCTGGGAAAACCACGTTGATGAACGTGCTGTATGGCCTGTACGAACCCACTGGTGGGACCGTCTTCGTCGACGAGGAGGCCAGGGACTTTGACTCGCCCCGGGAAGCCATCGACGCGGGTATCGGGATGATCCACCAGCACTTCATGCTCGTCGGCCCGATGTCGATAACCGAAAACATCGTTCTGGGAAACGAACCCAGAAAATGGGGTGGGCTGGTGGTCGACGAACCAGCAGCTCGTGAGGCGGTAGTGGACCTACGCGAACAGTACGGATTCGACGTGGAACCGGATGCCATAGTCGAGGAGATCAGCGTCGGTGTGAGACAACGTGTCGAGATCCTCAAAGCCCTCTACCGGGGCGCAGAAATCCTCATCATGGACGAGCCGACTGCGGTATTGACTCCCCAAGAGGTCGAGGATCTGTTTGCAGTGTTTGAAGAGTTGACAGACCAAGGGAAGACGATCATCTTCATCACCCACAAACTCGGGGAGGCCATGGATGCCGCCGACCAGATTACAGTACTCCGAGACGGCCAGAATGTGGGGACCGTTCCCGCTGCAGAGGCTGATCAAGAGTCCCTCGCGAAAATGATGGTCGGGCGGGAAGTACTCATGGAAGTCGAGAAGCCACCCGTCTCACCCGGGGACCCGATACTGGACGTCTCGAATCTCGAAGTGGAAAACGACAGGGGTGTTTCAGCGATCACGGATCTATCCCTCACAGTGCGTGAAGGCGAGATATTCGGTATCGCAGGCGTCGACGGTAACGGTCAATCCGAACTCGTCGAGGCGATCAGCGGGCTTCGGACTGCCGAGAACGGATCGATTCGGCTCGGCGAGGAATCAGTCACGGATTGGAGCCGTCTCGACAGGATTCAAAAGGGGATGGCGTACATTCCCGAAGATCGGCAGGAACGCGGGCTGGTCATGGAATTTGATCTCATCGAAAACGGAGTCCTCGGAAGCCACCATTCCCCGCCATTCGAGAAACGGGGGCGCCTCGATTGGAGTGATGCCCGCGATCATGCGGACAAGATCGTCGAGGAATTCGACGTTCGGCCCGGCGAAACGAATGTCACCGCCGTCTCACTCTCTGGTGGCAACCAGCAGAAGTTCATCGTCGGCCGGGAGTTCCAACGCGATCCCCGGCTTATGCTTGCAACACATCCGACTCGAGGCGTGGACGTCGGGTCGACCGAATACATCCATGATCGGCTTATCGAACTCCGCGACGAGGGGACGGGTGTCCTGCTCGTGTCCTCGAAACTCGACGAAGTGCAAGCCCTGTCCGACCGACTCGCGGTAATGTACGAAGGAGAACTTTTGGCCGTGGTCGATCCGGACGAAGTCACGGAAGAGGAACTCGGACTGCTGATGGCCGGGGAACGGCCGAGTGGTTTCGAGGCGACGGATCAATCGCTCACAAATGTAGAGGTTCGGCCATGAAAATTCCCGATCCGGTCATCGATATACTTGTCCGGCTCCAACGATCCTCGGGGTGGGAACGGATTTGGATCAGTCTGGCCGCACTCTTGCTTTCAATCCTTGTCGGCACAGTGCTCATCCTGTTTGCAGGATTACTCGCGGACACCGCCCGACCCGCATGGAGATTGTTTGGCTACAACTTCGCCTACAATCCGCTGACCGTTTTCGACAAACTGTTTTTGGGGGCATTCGGTGACCCGATCAACCCGGCTTTCAGGCCACTTCAGGGTGACTTTGCCTGGATCATCCGCCCAGGATTCGATCCGCTCAACAGACAGTTAGCGACGACGTTCGCCGAGACGACGGTCCTGATATTCGCGGGTGTATCTGTGGCCATCGCCTTCCGTGCCGGGATCTTCAATATCGGGGCACAGGGCCAGTTGGTCGTTGGTGCACTGGCGACCGCTATCGTGCTGCTCCCGATTGCGCCCCACATCACGGGCGCGGTCGGGACTGTCGTGCTGTTGACGGTTGGACTCTTTGTCGGGGCATTAGCCGGGGGCGCGTTTGCGGCCATTCCAGGGGCGCTGTTGGCATATCTGGAGGCAAACGAGGTGATCACGACGATCATGCTGAACTTCGTCGCCACCTCGACCGCGCTGTATCTCGTCGCGAACCACTTCAAAGACCCCGAGAGTTTCGCCAACCAGACGGTTTCGTTGCCGGACCACGCCATGTTTCCAAACGTGATCTTCGAAGCCCGAGATGACTTCTCTATCCTCGCATTGCTGTTCGGGATTCTGTCACTAATCGCCATTTGGTATCTCCTGAATCACACCGCTCTCGGGTACGACATCCGAACCAGTGGTATCCAACCGGACGCTGCGGAATACGGTGGGGTAAACGCCGAACGGACGATCCTCACAGGGATGGTCCTTTCCGGTGCGCTTTCCGGGATCGGTGGCGCAGTCTACGTCCTCATGATGCTCGGGAACTTCCAGGTTGGGGTCCCTAGTTACGGATTCGACGGAATTACAGTCTCGATCCTCGCGGGCAACAATCCCGTTGGGGTCGGGTTCGCTGGGCTTCTATTCGGAGTGCTCAAAAGCGGTTCCGTGGTAGTCGATGTCGGTACCGACGTTCCACCCCAGCTCGTCGGTGTCCTCCGAGGGTTGATCATCCTCTTCGTCGCGATGCCGGAATTCTTCCGGATGATGGGGAACCGAGTCATCCCGGAGGGACGATTGGAGCCACCGACCGAACGCAAGACCAGTGAGGTGAGTGATGGTGACTGACTCACTGACCCTGAACGATGTGATCGCCCGGGTCCGGTCATTCGGGATTCGGGGCTATTTGGCCCTCGCCACGATCCTGTTCCTGGTGTTTATCGGACTGGTCGGGGTCTTCAATCCCGAGTCGAACCTCGGCGCATTGTTCGACATCCTGACCGATGAAAGCACGTTGTCCTCCGCGTTGCGGCTCTCGGTTCCGATCGCTTTTGCGGCCCTGGGTGGGATTTTCGCGGAGAAAAGCGGTGTTATCAACATCGGTCTCGAAGGCCTGTTGATCATCGCCGCGTTCTTCGGAGTGTACGCCACAGATGTCACCGGAAGCGTCTGGTTGGGAATGGGAGCCGGTGTGCTCGCCTCGACACTGCTCTCGGGACTGTTCGGCATCGTCTGTATCAAGTACAAAGCCGATCAGATCATCGCGGGGTTGGCCGTATGGCTCATCGCGCTGGGATTGGCGCCGTTCCTCTCACAGGTCATTTACGACGGACCGAACACGTCCAGTGTCGAATCACTGGGGACCCTCACGATCCCATACCTCTCGGAAATCCCCTTCTTCGGGGCCCTCTTCGATGCCTCCCCGATCGTCTATCTCATGTTCGTCGCCGTTGCAGCCTCGTGGTACACCCTCAACCGCACGTCGTTCGGTCGCTGGGTGATCGCGAGTGGCGAGAATCCAAAGGCACTGGATACGGCAGGGGTGAACGTCAGCCGGGTCCGGTATGCCGCCGTGTTACTCTCCGGTGTGCTTTCCGGAATCGGTGGCGCAGCCCTGTCACTCTCGCTGGGGCAGTTCATCGGAAACGGGGCGACCATGGTGAACGGGAAAGGATTCATCGCGATCGTCGCCTACCTGTTCGGGAATTACAACCCGATTGGAGCAATGCTCTCGACCCTCTTGTTCGCCGGCCTGGAAGCCGTGCAGATCGCGCTCCAGGTGGGTGACGTCTTTGCGATTCCCCAGTCGCTCGTGCGGACGATCCCGTACATCTCAGTCGTCATCGTGTTGGCGCTGGTCGGCCACACGCGGCTTCCGAAAGCTGCCGGCGAATATTACGAATCCGGCGAGGAGTAATTTTTCACCCCAGGGGTCGTTGCCCGCCTATGGACGAACTTCTCGACGAAGCCCGGAAGGCAGTTTCCCAAGCGATCGTTCCCTACTCCGAGTACGCGGTCGGTGCAGCCCTCGAAACCAGCGACGGGACCACATTCACCGGCGCGAACATCGAGATCGCGAACTTCTCGAATAGCCTCCACGCCGAAGAAGTTGCGCTCGCACGGGCGATCATGGCTGGCCACACCAACTTCAAGCGGATCGCCGTTGCCTCTGATGCCAGCGATGGGGTAACGCCATGTGGCATGTGCCGGCAAACCCTTGCTGAGTTCGCCGATGAGAAGTTCAGAGTCCTGGTGGATGACCCTGGAGGACCGGAGTCCCATCTGCTCGATGAGTTGCTGCCCCACGCGTTCACCGGGGACAAAATCCACGAACATACCGAGTAAGTCTGGACAGTGTCGCCGAGGTGGTCCGGATTCAGGCCAAGTGTTTTGACATCCCTCCGCCATGGGTTGAGTATGGCAGACGACAGCGAGGATCCCAGCGACGAGGTCCAATATCACATTGGGGTCGGGCCAGCGGATCTGGCCCCGGCCGTCCTCCTCCCCGGCAATCCAGATCGCGTCGATACGATCACCGATTTTTGGGACGAGGCTGAAGAGCAAGCCTTTCATCGAGAGTACCACACGGTAACCGGCAGCGTTGAAGAGACACCGATTTCTGTCACCTCGACCGGCATCGGAAGCCCGGCGGCCGCGATCGCCGTCGAGGAACTGGCCCGAGCAGGAGCTGAGACGCTCATTCGTGTGGGCTCGACCGGGGCAATTCAGCCCGATATGGAAATCGGCGATCTGGTCATCACCAGTGGAGCAGTCCGGCAAGAGGGAACAAGTGACGAATACGTCCGCGAGGAGTACCCGGCCGTCGCCGACCGAGAGGTCACGAGTGCCCTCATTGCGGCCGCCGAACGGTTGGGATACGACTATCACGTCGGACTCACCATGAGCGCCGATAGCTTCT
This sequence comes from Halodesulfurarchaeum sp., assembly GCF_036626455.1. Taxonomy (NCBI): domain Archaea; kingdom Methanobacteriati; phylum Methanobacteriota; class Halobacteria; order Halobacteriales; family Halobacteriaceae; genus Halodesulfurarchaeum; species Halodesulfurarchaeum sp. The sequence continues at coordinate 13,099 of NZ_JAZKRK010000002.1, forward strand.
ACGCCGGACAGGGACGAACCGGGTTCGAAGGCTTCGAAGCGGCCGGAAGCGACTCGCTCGTCGAGGAGCTCCAGGCAGCGAACGTGAAGAACATCGAAATGGAAGCGAGCGCAATTCTCACCCTGGGCTCGATTTACGACCTGCGAGCGGGAGCGATCTGTTCAGTCTACGCCAACCGCGAAACCGGGGAGTTTCAATCGACAGGCGACGCGCGAGCCGCTGAAACGGCTACGCTCGCCGTGCACCTGCTCGCGGAGATGGATCAACGCAAAGCAGCAGCTGGGGTCGATCACTGGCATCCGGGACTGTCACTGTAACATCGGCCTGGAGGCGCGGTCGGTTCCCGGCGGGATGACAGCGGACATATATGGGCCCCGGTCTTCCGAACGGGCATGCCCTCGAATCGAGCGATGGAGACGACGCCTTTTGCGGCGATGGACGTCCTCGAAAAAGCCGGGAAACTCGACGACATCGTCCACCTGGAGGTCGGCGAGCCCGATTTCGAACCCCCGGCAGTCGCAACCGAAGCCGCGATCGACTCGCTGTCAGCCGGCAACGTAAATTACACCCACGCCCGCGGAAAGGAAAGCCTCAGGCGGGCGATCAGTGAGTACTACGATCGGAAATACGGAGTGGACGTCCCTCTCGACCGCATTCTCGTCACGCCGGGATCTTCACCGGCGCTATTGATGGTGATGCTCGACGTCGTCGACCCGGGCGGCGAGGTCGTCCTGACCGACCCGTACTACGCGCCGTATCCGAATTTCGTGCGACAAGCCGAGGGTCACACCCTGACAGTCCCACTTTCTCCTGACAACGGGTTCCAACCCCAACTCCAAGAGTTCGAAGCGAAAATGGGGTCCGACACTCAGGGCTTGCTCATCAACTCCCCGGCCAATCCGACCGGCGCGGTGATGGACGCCACTGCAATCGAAGGGCTCGTCGACCTCGCATCGCAAACTGACACTCACTTGATTTCAGACGAGATCTACCACGGGCTTGATTTCGACGCTGATGCCCATTCCGTCCTTGAATACACGGACGAAGCCTTTGTCCTCGATGGCGTTTCCAAGCGCTACGGAATGACCGGTTGGCGCCTCGGATGGATCATCACGCCACCGGAGGAAACCGCTGCGATGAACCGCCTAGTCCAGAACTTCCTGATTTGTGCCCCTAACCACGTGCAAGACGCAGCCGAAGCTGCGATTCGGGATGGTGACAACCTGGATGACATCCGAAGGACCTACCGCAGGCGACGAGACTTGCTGCTCGACGCCGTCGAAGATCTGGGACTCGAGATGGGGTATACGCCAGCGGGTGCGTACTATCTCCTTCTTGACGTGAGTTCCCTCCCTGGCGATTCCTTTACGGTCGCCGATCGACTCCTGGAAGAGGCCGGAGTGGCGCTCACACCGGGCCCAGATTTCGGAACCCAATCGGAGCACACGCTTCGGGCCTCATTTGCAACCAGTACGGAACAGATCCAAGAAGCAATCGCTCGATTGGACGCCTACCTACAGCACTAACCTTACTTCAGTCGCTCCTGCAGGAACGTCGGATGGGCCTCTTCAATTCCCTCGATCGTCATGACCTCGTCCTGGATTATTCTCGCGAGGGTATCGCCATCTTCGGCCCGCATTTCAGCCATCAACATATGATCGCCACTCGATGAATAGAGGGTCCGAAGCGATTCGAGGGCTTTGAGCTCCTGGATCGCATCGACGTATCGCTCGCTTTTGACGTCGAAGCCGACGAATGCTATCGACGTCGAGGAGAGTTTCTTCGGATCAACCTCGGCCGAGTATCCAACAATGACGCCCTGCTCCTCCAATTGAGAGACGTACTTCCGAACAGTCGGCTTTGATACCCCAACTTGCTCGGCTATCTCGCCATAGGACGCCTGGGCATCTGATTCCAGCACCTCGAGGATGCGGTCAGCAGTCGACTCCTCGTTCACGAAGATACATTTGGGACGATGGGAAAAATATCTTCCGAAACTAAAAACAGTTCTCGGGTGTTGAAAACGAGTTGCTTACCGGTGGCGGTCCAGCCGTTCGTAGGAGCGCTCCCACTCGTACTCGTCGTCGAAGTAATTCCCGACCACCGGCTCTTCGGGCATTTCCCCGCGCATCTGTTTTTCCTCCTGGTACGTCCGACGGTCTTCTTCGACGTAGTACCGGCCGGTGAGGACTTTTCCGTCGTAGAGGGCCTGTTCGGTCTCGTGCATCATATCAGCCGCTTCACGCCGGTCAGTAACGTCAAAGTCGTAGTCATCTGACTCCTGCACGTCGATGTATGGGACGTATTCGCCGCCGTCCTTGTTCCAGGTCGGGCACTGCGTGAGGAAATCGACGTGGGCAAAGCCATCGTGTTCGATGGCTTCGACCAGGATTTCTTGGGCCTGTGTCGGATTCGTTGCAGCCGTCCTGGCGATGTACGAGGCACCTGCCGATAGCGCAAGCGAGAGCGGTCGGACGGGGTCTTTCGCGACGCCTTTGAGTTGGGTCTTCGAGGTGTGACCTTTGGGGCTCGTCGGTGAGGACTGCCCTTTGGTTAGCCCGAAGACCTCGTTGTTGAACACGATATAGGTCATATCGTGGTTCTCGCGAGCGGTGTGTGTGAAGTGGTTCCCACCGATGCCGTAACCGTCACCGTCTCCGCCCGCAGCCACAACTTCGAGGTCCTGATTGACCATCTTCGCGGCCCGGCCCAACGGGAGGGTCCGGCCATGAATCGCGTGGAACCCGTAACTGTCGAAGTAGCTGTTGAGTTTCCCCGAACAGCCGATCCCCGTGACGACGAGTATCTCCTCGGGATCCCGTCCGAGATCGCCCATCGCGCCTTTGAGCGCTCGAAGGACCGAAAAGTCACCACAGCCCGGACACCAGGTCGGTTGCGGTTCGGTTTCGGGGGTGTAGTCCTCATCACTCAGGTCCGCACCGGAGCCGATGGCGTTGAATTCAGTCATGCTCGATCACCTACTTGGGGACGAAGAGTCGTTTCAGACAAGGTGTCCCGATCCTCGCCGTTTTGCACGATTTCGACGGCTTCGATGATTTCTGCCGGTTCGAACGGGTTGCCATTGTACTTCAGTAAGCTTTCGAGGAGGGCCCCGTATTCTCCAAACTCTCGCATCAAGACGTTTTTGAACTGGCTCGTTGCGTTCATCTCGACCACCAGCGCGTTCGAAACACCTTCGAGGAACGACGCGATCTCGTCGGTTCGAAGGGGTGCCATCTGGCTTACCGAAAGGGATTTGATCGAAACGCCCTGCTCCGTCAGTCGGCGAACACTCTCCTCGACGACTCCCTTCTGGGACCCCCAGGTAAGGAGTGCGAGATCGGCGTCTTCGTCGCCAATAACCGTATCCGTGGACTCCCGCTCGGCCAAGTCGTCTTTGACGACGTTGATCTTGCTCACCCGCCGGTTCATCTGCTTGATCCGGTTCTGGGTGTCTTCGGCGATCTGTCCGTCCGGCCAGTGTTCGTTCCCAGTCGCAAGGAAGCGTCCGCCTCGTTGACCCGGGAGCGAGCGGGGATTGACCGCGTCATCCGAATCCGTTCGGAACCGTTCGTAGCGCCCGCCCACGTCGTGGGGCAGGTCTTCCAGTTCCCCTTCCGTGGCAACCGAGCCCAGGTCCGGATTCGGCTCACGATCGAAGAAGCTCCGTGGAATGTTGCGGAACTCGCCAGTTAGTTGATCGTCGTAGAGGACGATCGCCGGGAGCTGGTACTCGTAGGCCAATTCGAATGCCAGGCGAGTCTGTTCGTAAGTCTCCTTGACATTCCCCGGCGCAAACACGACCCGGGAAGAGTCGCCCTGGCTCGTCGACAAGACGAATTCGAGGTCGGCCTGTTCAGTCTTCGTCGGCATCCCCGTCGACGGTCCGGCACGCTGGGCCTCGACGAGGACCAGCGGTGTTTCGGTCATCTCCGCGAGACCGATCGATTCGGACATCAGCGAGAATCCGCCTCCCGAGGAGCCCGACAGCGCCTTCGCGCCGGCGTGACTGGCCCCAATAGCCATCATCGAGGCAGCGATCTCGTCCTCGACCTGCTCCGCAACGCCGCCTATGTTCTCAAGTTCGCGGGACATAATCGTAAACACGTCCGTCCACGGCGTCATTGGGTACCCCGAGACGAACCGACATCCCTCGTCGATTGCCCCATAGGAGATGCCATGGCTTCCCGAGAGCAGGACCTGCTCTTCACCGTGGTCGTGGTCAGGAACACGAAGGTCGTGGGCCCCGTCGAATTCTGCGTTCGTGTACTCGTGGGCGTCTGAAAGCACATCGAGATTTTTCTCGAGAATGTCCCCACCCATCGCCTCGCTCATGAGCTCTTGGATCGGGTCGAGTGGCATATCGAGGAGTGCGGCCGTGACACCAACCCCCGCCGTGTTCCGCATGACATCCCGACCGTGGTCCCGAGCTATCGATTGGAGGTCAACCGGGTAGACGTGCCAGTCGTTTTCCTCGGCTCGCTCGTCCAAATCCCGAGTTTCGTCCGGGTCGAGAACGCCTGTATCGTAGACGATGACCCCACCCTCGTTGAGTTCGTCGAGGTTCTCGAAGAGCGGTTTTTTCTCCTCATCCCCGTAGACCGCACCCTCCGACGGGTTGCGAGCAAAGCTGTCACCCAACGCGAGGAGGAAGTTGAATCCGTCTCCCCTGGAGGTGACCGGTGCTTCGCTGGCGCGTACCTCAACATAGGTGTGACCGCCGCGGATCCGTGACGGGTAATGTCGATGTGTATAGACGTGTAACCCGTATCGCATCAACGCCTTGGTGAAGTTCTGGCTCGTCGTGTCGATCCCGTCACCGGAACCACCTGCGATTCGCCAAATGAGTTCGTCCTGAGTCATAGTAAAGCCTGGTCCGCGAGGACCGTTAATCCGGGAATAGGGGAAGCGGGGACTAAACGGTTTGGCTTCGGTTTCGCCTGATTAATCGTGTAAAATACGGCTTCTATGGTCGGAAATCCGGATGTCTGCCACTCCATTATCGGCTGGAAATCCCCGTCTCAGCCAATCCCCCTTCGGCTGGAAGTCCGCATATCCGCCGTCGAAAAGACCGTTCGCACTGCTAGTCTTCTTCGGTGTCAGCGTCCACGGCCTGGAAAATTCGGTGCATATCACGGAAAATATCCTCGGGGGAGCGGTCCTCCGCAGGATCGTAGAGGTCGCTCACCCGCTCGACGGTTGCAGCGACCTGTACAGTTTTGGAGTCGGCCTCCGGGCCTCGAAGGTCACTGGCCACGGCACGAAGGACGGCCCGTTTCTCGTCCGGCGTGTAAGACATCCTACTGCGAACGATTCTGCCGGTTGAGGATCCCGACCATGTCTGCCGCTGTTTTGACGACGCTCTGGAAGGACTCTGACGTCCCCCCGTCGTCGGCCATCACGATCGGCGCCCCCTCGTCCCCGCCGCTCCGGATAGCGGGGTCGAGTGGAATCGATCCCAGGAAAGGCATGTTTTTCTCCTCGGCGAAGCGTTCGCCGCCCCCGGAGCCGAAGATATCGTGTTCGGACCCACAGTCCGGACAGACGAATGTACTCATGTTCTCGACGATGCCCAGGACGGGAGTGTCGTGTTCGGCAAACATCTGCAGTCCACGACGAGCGTCCTCCAGTGCCACCTCCTGGGGCGTCGTGACGATCACGGAGCCCGTAATCGGGATCGATTGAAGCAGCGTGAGTTGCGTATCGCCGGTTCCCGGGGGCAGGTCGATGACCAGATGGTCGATATCGCCCCACTTGACGTCGTCTACGAGTTGGGTGAGCGTTTGGGTAACCATCGCTCCACGCCAGATGACCGGATCGTCGTCGCCGAGCATCAGTCCGAGACTCATGACGCCCATCCCGTGAGATTCGACGGGAACGATCTCCTCGTCGCTGGTCGCGCGTGGTTGTTCATCAACTCCGAGCATTCGGGGCACGTTGGGCCCGTACATGTCGGCGTCAAAAATCGCCACGTCCGCCCCGCGATCGGCTAAGCCGGCAGCGAGGTTCACGGAAACGGTACTCTTGCCAACACCGCCCTTTCCGGATGCGACCGCAATAACGTTCGAGACATCTGGAAGCGGTTCGGTTGCTTCGTCGGTGTCCGGACCGAGGTTCTCGACGCCCATTCCGTCGTCCTCGGCTTCTTCGGTATCGGTTGCGATGGTGACCGAGAGCCCCTCGCTCTCCAGGGCTTCCCGAACCGTATCGCTGATTTCCGCCTCAGTCGGTGAACCGGCCGCCTCCAGAGCCAATCCGACCGTAACGGCGTCGCCATCCAGGTCGATCCCGGAGACAAGGTTTTCAGAAACGATATCAGTACCGAGGTCAGGGTCTTCGATCCCCGACAGAATCTCCCGAATGTCGGCTTCCTCCATGACCCGAATAAGACGGTCTACTGTGAATAAGGGTTGTGTTTGGCCCGAGTTGGTTCAAAGTCATGTGTGATTATTGAGAATAGCTCGACCGGCCGATCAGTCCCTTCAAACGCCGTTTCCTGGAACCGTAAGTGGTCTGCTATAAATTGACAATGTAACTAATTACAGTTACCTCTTACCGGAATTACCCTCGAATTTAAGTTAATCCGGAAGGGAACATGGGGTATGCTCGAAGACGATTTCGGTCGGGAGGTATCCCAGGTTCGTGTCTCTCTGACCGATCGTTGCAATTTTGACTGCGTCTACTGCCACAACGAGGGGTTGGGTGATACACGGGGACCGATGGATCCCCAGGAAAACGAGATGAGTGCCGATGAGGTGATCCGATTTCTCGAAGTCGTCGACGAACACGGCATCGAGAAGGTAAAATTCACTGGCGGCGAACCGATGCTTCGGGAGGATCTCGAGGAGATCATCCGCCGGGTTCCCGATGGAATGACTCCCTCACTAACGACGAACGGAAGTTTCCTCCCCGACCGTGCGGAGGCGCTTCGTGAGGCAGGCTTGGAGCGGGTCAACGTCTCCCAAGACGCACTCGATGCCGAAGCTTTCAAAGAGATCACTAAAAGCGGAGCCTACGAGCGCGTTCTCGAAGGCGTCAGGGCAGCGGTGGATGCCGGCTTGACGCCGGTAAAACTCAACATGGTCGTCTTCGAACGAACGGCCCCACATGTCGAAGACATGGTCGATTTCGTCGGAGAAAACGATGGTCTTCGGCTCCAACTCATCGAGTTCATGCCGGAACTGGTCAACAAACCAGAGTGGGCCATCGACATCGACCGGGTTCACGACTGGCTCGAAGGACGGGCCGACCGGGTCGAAATCAGGGATATGCACCATCGAAACCGCTACTGGGTAAACGGTGGCATGGTGGAAATCGTCGATCCGGTCGAGAACCGTGAGTTTTGCGAGAACTGTCATCGCGTTCGAGTGACCCCCGATGGGCGGCTCAAAGGCTGCCTCAACCGGACTGACGACCTCCGGTCGATGGGCGAGATGACTCGTGATGAGATCGATGCGACGTTCCGCGAAACAGTTGCCAATAGAGTTCCGTACTACGGCGCGTATATGGTCGAAAACGAGGATGGGGAGTGGGTGGAAAATGAGGCCTACGCGAATCCCGAGGCGGAGACCCCAGAACCGCCGACGCCAGCCCCCATCTCGGCGGCCGACGACGACTGACAAGTGATTTTTTCTGTCAGCAGTTGAACGGGGACACGGTGATCCTTCTATCACCGTCCCCTCGATGTCACGCCCTGCCCCAGTTTTCGAGGAGGCCAACCGGCCGTCGTTCCGAGGGACTTAAGTGCCGGTGGGAGATAGACCTGACTGCAGGTACTGTAGGGGTTGGCGCCCCGAGTCCAAACGGGCGACGATACGACAAAATGCGCGTCGTGGTAGCCTAGCTTGGTCAAGGCGCAGGGTTGCTAACTCTGTGGCGTAAGCCTCCGGGGTTCAAATCCCCGCCACGACGCTTTCGATACCAACTATGAGCACGGAAGACACAGAGGAAGCGGACGAGGACATTCGATACTTCGTCCGCATCGGACAGACCGACCTCGACGGGACGAAGTCCGTCGAGCGTGCCCTCACAGAAATGAAAGGCATCGGGCGACGAGCGGCTCGAGTCATCGCGGACGTGGCAGACGTCGACCGAACGGCCACGTTCGGGACTCTCGACGACGACAGGATCGATACCGTCGTCGAGGCCGTCGAGGACTACGACACACACGTCCCCGACTGGCTCACCAACCGTCAAAACGACTTCTACACCGGCGAAAGTGGCCATCTCACGGGCTCGGAGGTCGAGCTCACCCGCGACGAGGACATCAACCGGATGCGGATGATCCGGTCCTATCGCGGCGTCCGCCACGAGCGTGGACAGAAGGTCCGCGGACAGCGGACCAAGTCCACCGGCCGAACGGAGGGTACGATCGGCGTGAACGTTGAGGAAATTCGAGAAGAACAGGCAGAAGAAGAGGAGGCGGGTGAATAATGGCACTTCCAGGAGAGAACACCAAGTTCTACGAGACCCCGAATCACCCATATCAGGGTGAACGCATTGCCGAGGAGGGGGACCTTATCGGTCGCTACGGCCTCAAGAACAAGGAGGAAGTCTGGCGAGCGCAGTCGGAACTCCGCAATTACCGGCGTGAGGCCCGACGATTGCTCGGTCGCGTCGGCGAGGAGTCAAGCGATGAGTTCATCGAGAGCCTGCAGCGCATCGGTGTCCTCGACGCGAACGAAGCACTCGACGACGTGCTGTCATTGGACGTCACTGACGTCCTCGAACGACGACTGCAAACCGTCGTGTACCGCACGGGACTGGCAAACACAATCTCCCAGGCCCGGCAGTTCGTCTCGCATGGCCACATAAAAATCGGCGACCGGCGCGTAACCACGCCGTCCTACACGGTCGAGGTCAGCGAGGAGAACGACATCTCGTTCGACGAGACAAGTCCCCTCGCAGACGAACTACACCCCGAACGCGCATCCGCACAGGAGTGATCATACATGGCAAATGAGGATTCCACGTGGGGTATCGCTCACATCCACGCCTCGTTCAACAACACGATCATGACCATCACCGACCAGACCGGGGCCGAAACCCTGGCGAAGTCGAGTGGTGGCGCGGTCGTCAAGCAGAATCGTGACGAGGCCTCGCCGTACGCGGCCATGCAGATGGCCGAGCAGATCGCCGAGAACGTGATGGAGCAAGGCATCGAAGGCGTCCACGTCCGAGTACGTGGACCAGGCGGAAATCAACAACAGAACCCCGGTCCCGGGGCACAAGCCGCGATCCGAGCCCTCGCACGAGCAGGGCTCGAAATCGGGCGGATCGAAGACGTTACCCCGATCCCCCATGACGGGACCCGGGCACCGAAGAATTCGGGATTCTAACATGGCAGAAACCTTCGAGGTCGAGTTCATCGAATCGGCCGAACAGGAAGCCAAATTCCTGGTCAGGGGAATCACCCCGGACCTGGCAAACGGCATCCGACGATCGATGCTGGCCGACGTGCCGACCCTCTCGATCGATTCGGTCCGGTTCGTCGAGAACTCCAGTGTGATGTTTGACGAACAACTCGCCCTTCGCCTGGGACTGGTCCCGTTGACCACCCCCGAAGGCGAGTTCGAGGAGGGTGATGTCGTCACGCTGGCCCTCGACGTCGAGGGACCCGACACGGCGTATTCTGGCGACCTTATGTCGGCCGATTCGGTGGTCGAACCGGCGGAAGACGACATCCCGATCATCGAACTCAAAGAGGATCAACGGCTGGAGATCGAGGCCGATGCGGTCATTGGACGCGGTCGAGAACACGCCAAACACCAGGGTGGTATTGCGGTCGGATATCGCCATCTGCAGGAAGTCGAAACCCTCGGTGACGCCGACGAATACGGAACCGACGACCGACAGATAGTTCGTGGGGTTATCGAAGCAGACGGCGAATTGCTCCGGACCGAGGAGTTCGACAACGACCTTCGGAACCGGTATCCGGACAAGAACGTCGCGGTCCACGACGTCGAGAACGCCTTCGTGTTCCACGTCGAATCGGACGGCTCGATGCCGGTCACCGAACTGGTGTCCCGGGCCGTCGATTCAGTGTACGACCGGGCTGAAGAACTCGAAGACGCAGTGAAACTGTAACGATGAACACGCCGACCCCTTCCAAAGCGATGGTCGTCCCGACCCCGGGAGCGACCGCGCTTTTCAGCCCGACCGAAACGGGTTTGAAGGGGCGGCCCAAACCAGGTATCGCGAGCGAAACCACGTGCAGGGGTAGCCGAGTTAGGCCAAAGGCGCAGCGTTCAGGGCGCTGTCCCGTAGGGGTTCGCAGGTTCAAATCCTGCTCCCTGCACTCTCCACACTTTTCCACACCGTAATGAGCAAGACAAGTCCGAGACTCAGCAGCCTCATCGCTGAATGCAAGTCCGTGGCCCGGAAGACGGGCGCGGACATCTGGCAGGACGTGGCCGGGCGGCTCGAGAAGCCGCGTCGGTCCCACGCGGAGGTCAACCTGAGTCGTATCGAACGGTACGCACGCGAGGACGAGACGGTCGTCGTTCCGGGCAAGGTGCTCGGATCCGGCGCACTGCGGAAGTCAGTCACAGTGGCAGCAGTCGACTTCTCCAGTTCCGCCCAAACGAAGATCGAACACGCGGACGGCGAAGTCCTCAATCTCGAACAGGCACTCGAACAACATTCAGACGGGTCGGAGATGCGGGTGATCGGATGAGTCTCGCACAATTCGACGCCGATCTCGTCGTCGACGCCCGTGACTGTGTCATGGGCCGCGTGGCGACGCAGGTGGCCGAAAGCGCCCTCGATGGCGACCGCGTGGCGGTCGTCAACGCGGAGGACGCAGTCATCACCGGTCGACGCGAAGACATCCTCTCGAAGTACGAGGATCGTGCGGAACTGGGATCCGACAAAGGCCCCGCCTATCCACGGCGCCCGGATCGGATGTTCAAGCGAACAGTCCGTGGCATGATTCCGTACAAGAAAGAACGGGGCCGTGAGGCGCTGTCCAAGGTCCGCATCTACGTGGGCAACCCCCACCAAAAGGACGCGAGCGTCCTCGACGGGACCTCGATCGACCGGCTCTCGACCACCCGATTTGTCACCCTCGGATCGGTGGCAGCACACCTCGGAGCGAACGTCACATGGTAACAAACACGAGCGGTAAGAAGAAAACGGCCATCGCCCGGGCAACCGTGAGCGATGGGGAGGGTCGTGTGCGAATCAACTCGACACCGATCGAACTCGTCGAACCCGAGATGTCGCGGCTCAAAATGCTTGAGCCGTTCCGCATCGCGGACGAGGAGCTTCGGGAGGAGGTCGACATCGACGTCACCGTCGAGGGAGGCGGGTTCTCCGGTCAGGCAGACGCCGTCCGGACGTCCATCTCCCGCGGCCTCGTCGAGTTCTACGGCGACGCCGAGTTACGCGATGCCTTCATGGAATTCGACCGGACGCTGCTGGTCAACGATGTTAGGCAGCCTGAACCCAAGAAGTGGGGCGGCCCGGGGGCACGGGCCCGCTACCAGAAATCATACCGGTGATTCATCAATGATGGTCCCAGTCCGCTGTTTCTCGTGCGGCAACACGGTGGGCGAGTACTGGGAGGAGTACGAGGCCCGTGCGTCTACGTTGGAAGGCGACGAGGACCCCGAGAAGGTACTTGATGAGTTGGGCGTCGAACGACACTGCTGTCGGCGGATGCTCGTCTCACACGAGGATCTGGTCGACGTCGTGTCTCCCTACCAGTAACATGTCCACACAACAACACTACAACCGATACGAGAAAGCCCGGATCCTCGGCGCTCGAGCGTTGCAGATCTCGTATGGAGCTCCGGTCCTGATCGATACCGATCAGACCGAGCCCATCCTCATCGCAGCCGAGGAGTACGACGCGTCGGTCCTGCCGTTTACGGTCCGGCGGGATAACACATGACGCTCGTCGAGACCGTTCGCCTGCGGCCCATCCTGGACTCCCGCGGGAACAAAACGGTCGAGGCCGACGTTCGGACCACCTCGGGTGGATTCGGACGGGCCGCTGCACCGAGCGGCGCGTCAACCGGGGAACACGAAGCAGTCGAACGACCAGTCGAGGAGGCGATCGCTGCGGCCAGGGAACAAGCGATCCCCCGACTCGAAGGCAACGTCTACGCCGGCGACCAGCGAGAAGTCGACCAAGTCCTTCACGCGGCCGACGGGACCGACGACTTCTCCGAAATCGGTGCCAACAGCGCTGTCGCGATCAGTATGGCGTCCGCAAAGGCCGCAGCCGACGTGCTCGGTGCACCACTGTACCAGCATCTCGGCGGCGCGTTCCGCGGGCGCTCGTCCCCGATCCCGCTCGGAAACGTCATCGGTGGCGGTGAACACGCTGCCGAAGCGACTGCCATTCAAGAGTTCCTTTCGGCCCCAATCGGGGCCCCAAGCGTCAGGAAAGCTGTTTTCGCGAATGCTACGGTCCACCAGACGGTCGGCGAACTCCTCACCGAACGCGGCTACGCCCCGGCAAAGGGCGACGAAGGAGCCTGGGCCCCCGCGATTAGCGAAGACGAGGCCTTCGAAGTCATGGCCGAAGCGACCGACCAAGTCGCCTCGGCGGTTGGCTTCGAAATTGGTTTCGGACTCGATATCGCGGCGGCTGAACTCTTCGAGGACGGCGCCTATCACTACGGCGAGGAGACCAAATCCACCGCCGAACAGATCGAGTACGTCGCCGACATGGTCGAGACCTACGATCTGGTTTACGTCGAGGATCCACTGGACGAGAACGACTTCGACGGCTTCGCCGAACTCACACGACTGGTCGGCAGTCAGACGTTGATCTGTGGCGACGACCTGTTCGTGACCAACACCGACCGCATCGCGGACGGCATCGAGCTGGATGCGGCCAATAGCGTCCTGATCAAACCGAATCAGATCGGGACACTCAGCGACACGGTCGATGCAATCGAACGTGCCCAGCGAGCCGGGTACGACCCCGTGGTTTCCCATCGGTCGGGCGAAACTGAGGACACCACCATCGCACACCTCGCCGTCGCAACCGACGCCCCGTTCATCAAGACCGGGACCGTCGGCGGCGAGCGAACCGCAAAACTCAACGAACTCATCCGAATCGGCGACGGTACATCATGAGCGAACGCGAGACATCAGACGAGACGACCCTCGAGGCCCCCGACCAGTCCACGGACGACACGGGCGAGGCCGACGAGGCTGAGGCACAGACCGAGGACGTCACCGCAGAGACGGACCCGGACCTGCTGATTCCCGTCGAGGAATACCTCGGCGCCGGTGTCCACATCGGCACCCAGCAGAAGACCAAAGACATGGAGCGGTTCATTCACCGTGTCAGGACTGACGGCCTGTACGTCCTGGACGTGAGCAAAACGGACGAGCGCATCCGGACCGCTGCTGACTTCCTCGAAAATTACGATCCCGAGCAGATCCTCGTGACCTCCTCGCGACAATACGGCCGCTTCCCGGCCGAGAAGTTCGCGGAGGCAGTCGGGGCACGAGCCCGAACGGGTCGATTCATCCCGGGGACGCTGACGAATCCCCAGTACGACGGCTACATCGAACCGGACGTCGTGGTCGTGACGGACCCCATCGGCGATGCCCAGGCGGTCAAGGAGGCTATCACCGTGGGCATCCCCGTCATCGCAATGTGTGACTCGAACAACGCCACGAGCAACGTGGATCTGGTCATCCCGACCAACAACAAGGGACGTCGGGCCCTGTCAGTCGTGTACTGGCTGCTCGGCAACGAAGTCCTCGACCGTCGCGGTGCCGAACCCGCGTACGGACTCGAAGACTTCGAAGAAAGCGAGATCTAGGCGCTGGACTCAAGCGTTTTTAGCCTGCGGCACCAGCAGAGTGATATGGCAACTTCGAATGCCCCGGGCAAAGTCTATCTTTTCGGGGAACACGCTGTCGTCTACGGCGAGCCGGCTGTTCCATGCGCGATCGAACGACGGGCGACAGTTACCGTCGAAACGCGGGAGGACAGTAGACTCCGTGTGAGCGCTCAGGACCTCAGTCTCGACGGATTCACGGTCGAATACGACGGCACGACGGCGGGGCAGCCCGAAGTAGACGTGACAGAAGAGCTGGTCGAAGCCGCAATGGGGTATGTGGACGGAGCGATCGAACAAGCCAGGGATGCGGCCGATGAGCCGACAGCCGGCTTTGACGTAACCGTCGAGAGTTCGATCCCGTTGGGAGCTGGACTTGGTTCATCAGCAGCGGTCGTCGTGGCGACCATCGATGCGGCAGCGCGAGCGCTCGGCGTGACACTCGACCGAGAGGAACTCGCAGACCGAGCCTACCAGGTCGAATACGAGGTCCAAGCGGGGCAAGCGTCCCGAGCCGACACGTTCTGTTCGACAATGGGCGGAGCCGTCCGCGTCGAGGACGACGACTGCCAAACACTTTCAAGTCCGGACCTCCCATTCGTCATCGGCTACGACGGTGGGGCAGGGGACACTGGCGCCCTCGTCTCGGGCGTTCGAGCCCTCAAATCGGAGTACGACTTCGCCGCCGATACGGTCGAATCGATCGGTGACCTTGTCGAACAGGGGCTGGAGACCCTCGAGGATGGGGACATCGAAGAACTGGGGCGGCTCATGGATTTCAATCACGGGTTACTCGCGGCTCTCGGGGTCTCATCCCGGTCGCTCGATTCGATGGTATGGGCCGCCAGAGAGGCAGGCGCTACCGGCGCAAAACTGACTGGAGCTGGGGGCGGCGGCTGTATCGTCGCCCTCGACGAAACGGACGCCACCGAAACAGCACTCAACTACTCACCGGCATGTGAGGAGTCGTTTCGGGCCAGACTCGACACTGACGGGGTGCGCCGGGAGGAATGACGACCGCAGAATCAACAGCCGAGGCCGCTGAGTCAGGGGCAAAAACACCGTCGGTCGTGCTCAAACTCGGTGGGAGTGTTATCACGGACAAGGAAAAGCCAGAAACTGTCGACACGGACCGCCTGGTCGAAGCGGCAGCGGCCATTCGCGACGCGGACGTCTCGAATCTCGTAATCGTCCACGGTGGCGGATCGTTCGGACATCCCGCGGCCAAAGGCGCAGACGTCGCCATCGAGACGGGAACCAGGGACACCGAAGCGATTCGAGAGATACACGCGGCGATGGGTCGATTGAACGGAGCCGTCCTCGATGCGTTGGCGGCTGAAGAAATCCCAGCCGTCCCCGTTCGGCCGTTTTCAGCCGGGTCTCGAAATCGAAACGGCGATATCGTGCTCCCAACCGCACACCTCGAAACAATGCTGGAAGAGGGGTTTGTTCCGGTACTCCACGGGGACGTGATCGTGACAGCGGAGTCGGGAGCAACCATCGTCAGCGGAGACGAATTAGTGGTGAGTGTCGCCGAAGATCTGGAGGTAGATGCAGTCGGGCTCTGTACGACCGTCCCCGGAGTTCTCGACGAGAACGAGACCGTAATTCCGGAAATCCACGAGTTCGAGGCCGTCAGAGAGGTGCTCGGCGGGAGTTCGGCCACCGACGTGACCGGGGGCATGGCCGGAAAGGTTCGTTCGTTACTCGAATTAGATACCGGCGCGCAGATTTTCGACCTGGCGGGATTAGAAGACTTTCTCGCAGGAGCGACAGCGGGGACTCGAATCGACAGTCAGGAGGAGTGACAGGCAGTTGGCGGCACAATCAGGTGCTTTATAGGAGAAGAGAGTCTTAGAGTACATAACTGTCGGTCGGTCGAGACACTGGAACGGTCGACGGCTGCAAGACGCCGGGATCGTGGCGGTGCATTCCGATCGCATGTTTCAGTACTGAGCGGGCCCACCAGGGCTTTCAGTGATCAACAATGGAAATCGAAATTGCGACAATCGGCGGTTACGAGGAAGTCGGACGGCAGATGACGGCAGTGCGGGCCGGCGAGGACGTGGTCATCTTCGACATGGGTCTGAACCTGTCGAAGGTTCTCATCCACGATAACATCGAAACCGAACGGATGCATAGCCTGGACCTCATTGACATGGGAGCCATTCCGGACGACCGCGTGATGTCCGAACTTGAGGGGGACGTCAAGGCCATCGTGCCAACACACGGCCACCTCGACCACATCGGTGCCATCTCGAAGTTAGCCCATCGGTACGACGCGCCGGTGGTGGCTTCCCCGTACACCATCGAACTGGTCAAGGGTCAGATCGAGAGTGAGGAGAAGTTCGGTGTCGACAACGAACTCGTGAAGATGGAAGGCGGCGAGTCGATGGAGATCGGCAACGGCCTCGAAATGGAGTTCGTCCACGTCACCCACTCGATCATCGACGCGATCAATCCCGTTCTCCACACGCCGGAAGGGTCGATCGTTTACGGCCTCGACAAACGCATCGACCACAATCCGGTCCTCGAAGACCCGATCGACATGCAACGGTTCCGCGAAATCGGTCGCGAGGGCGAAGGGGTCCTGGCGTACATCGAGGATACCACGAACGCACAGAAGAAGGGACGAACGCCAAGCGAATCCCATGCGCGCCACCATCTCAAGGACGCGCTCAATTCGATGGAGGACTATGACGGCGGAATCGTCGCAACGACGTTCTCCAGCCACATCTCCCGAGTCAACAGCCTCGTCGAGTTTGCCAAAAATATCGGCCGGCAGCCGATTCTCCTCGGCCGTTCGATGGAGCACTATTCCGGGGCGGCCGAGCGAATGGGCTATGTGGACTTCCCGGACGACCTCGGGATGTTCGGGCATCGCAAAAGTGTCGACCGCGCCTTCAAACGAATTATGAACGAGGGCAAGGACAAGTTCCTCCCGGTCGTCACCGGTCACCAGGGCGAGCCACGAGCGATGCTAACCAGAATGGCCCGCGGCGAAACGCCCTATGAGCTAGAGAGCGGCGACAAAGTCGTCTTCTCCGCTCGGGTCATCCCCGAGCCAACAAACGAAGGCCAACGGTACCAGGCTGAAAACCTCCTGAGCATGCAGGGCGCTCGAATCTACGACGAAATTCACGTCTCTGGCCACCTCCGCCAGGAGGGCCACTACCAAATGCTCCAGGCATTGAATCCCAAGAACGTGATCCCGGCCCACCAAGATATGGGAGGTTACGCGCCGTACGTGAACCTTGCAGAGAGTGAAGGATACAGAGTCGGACGGGACCTGCACATTACACGAAACGGCAACCGGATCCAACTCGTCGAGTAAGATGGATCGCGAGGCGCGAGCGAGGACCGTGGAGGACGCCATCGAGAACCGGCGTGCGGTCGTCAACGACCACATCGACACGTACCTCCCGATGGCCGACCCGGAACGGCTCTACGAGGCGTCCCGACACCTGCTCCAGGCCGGTGGCAAACGCCTCAGACCGACCATCCTGCTCGTTGCTGGTGAAGCACTCACAGAGACGGCCCCTGGAGCACAGTCCTACCAGGAGTTCCCCACAGTCCGAGATAACGAGCCCCCCATCGACTTGTTGGCAGCGGCCGTAAGCGTCGAAGTCATCCAGTCGTTCACCTTGATCCACGACGACATCATGGACGACGATCGGATGCGGCGGGGTGCCCCAGCGGTTCACGTTGCGTTCGATTCGGATACGGCGATTCTGGCTGGCGATACCCTCTACTCGAAGGCCTTCGAGATCATGCTGGAAAACGGTGCACCCCCGGATCGAGGACTCGATGCGCTCGACACCCTGGCCTCGACCTGTACGCGAATCTGTGAGGGCCAATCACTGGACGTGGACTTCGAAACGAGGGAGACTGTCACGACCGAGGAGTACATCGACATGATCGACAGAAAGACGGCTGTGCTCTATGCCGCCTCAGCGTCGATCCCGTCGATTCTTCTGGGCGCCGACCAAGAGACGACCGACTCACTCGAAGCCTACGGGCGGTCGATCGGCCAGGCCTTTCAGATCCACGACGACGTGCTAGATTTGACGACGCCCAGTGAAACATTGGGTAAACAGCGGGGGAGTGACCTCATCGAAGGGAAACGAACTGTTATCACCCAGCACGCCAAAGAGAACGGCGTTCAGGTGGACGAACTCATCACAAGTGGTAATCCAGATTCGGTTACTGAACGGGAAATCAAGGACGCAGTCGGGGAACTCGAATCTGTCGGGTCCATCGCATACGCACGTGACCTCGCAACGGACCTGGTTGCAGAAGGGTTGGACGAACTCGAGGCGATCCCGGACACGGAAGCCAAACGACGGCTGGAACAGATCGGGGCTTATCTTATCGAGCGGTCGTATTGAAACGGCACAAATCCCAACCACTTTGACCGACCGTCGAGTTTGCTCTGCCAATGGACGACGAGCTCCGCGCCCGAATCGAACGCGAAATCGAGAAACACGCGCTCCACAACGCACTGAAACACGAGAGCGACGCCCAAGTGGGCGCAATAATGGGTCCACTGATGGGCGAAAACCCGGAATTCCGCGAATACGGCGACGAAATTCCGGGCCTCGCCGGTCCGATCCTGGCTTCGGTCAACGAACTCGACCGGGAGGCAAAGCGTGACCGACTCGAAACACTCGATCCCGAGGCAATCGAAGACCTCGACAGCGAAGACGAAGAAGACGAACACCCACTTCCTGACCTTCCCAACGCCGAACCCGGTGAAGTCAGAATGCGGGTCGCTCCGAATCCAAACGGGCCCTGGCATCTCGGGCATGCCCGAATGCCTGCGGTGATCGGGACCTACAAAGATCGATACGACGGAAGCTTCATTTGCCGTTTCGACGACACCGATCCGGAGACAAAACGCCCGGATCTCGACGCATACGACCAGATCCTCTCTGACATCGACTATCTCGGCTTCGAACCTGACGAGGTGTTGAAGGCCAGTGATCGCCTCGAAACCTATTACGAACACGCGCGGGAACTCATCGAGGCCGGTGGAGCCTACACGTGCTCCTGCGATGGCGAGAATTTCTCCAAGTTGAAAAACGCGGGAGAACCATGCGCCCATCGAGGCAAAGACACGGAAACCATTCTCGAGGAGTTCGAGAAGATGGTCGATGGCATGTACGATTCCGGAGACATGGTTCTCAGGGTCAAAACAGACATCAAAAATCCGAATCCGGCGCTCCGGGACTGGGTGGCCCTTCGGATGATCGACACCCCACACCCCCGTGAAGCAGCTGAAGACTATCGCTGCTGGCCGATGCTCGACTTCCAGTCCGGCATCGACGATCATCTGACTGGCATCACACACATCATCCGGGGCATCGACCTGCAGGATTCCGCAAAGCGCCAACGCTTCGTCTATGACTACTTCGACTGGACTTATCCGGAAGTCGTTCACTGGGGGCACGTCCAAGTCGACGCCTATGACGTCGCCATGAGTACCTCCACGATCAAAGAGCGAATCGATGCGGGGGTCCTCGACGGGTGGAACGATCCTCGGGCCCCAACAATCAAAAGCGTCCGTCGCCGTGGCATCAAGGGTGAAGCTCTGGTCTCGGCGATGACCGGTCTCGGGACGTCGACGAGCAACGTCGATCTTTCCATGAGCACCGTCTATGCCCGTAACCGGGAGTTGATCGACGACGAAACGGACCGACGGTTCATGGTTCGCGAATCGATCGACCCGTACCAGGATACCAATCCGGAACCACAGGAAGCGCTCACAATGCCCATCCAGGACGGTGATTCAGTCGCCAACCCACCACTCCATCCGGATCACGAGGACAGAGGAACACGTGATATCCCGGTCGGTGACGCGGTACGCCTCGAAGCAGACGACCTGCCAGCGGAGGGCGAGCGGATCTGGCTCAAAGGCTACGGGGCTGTTCGGAGTGAAGGTGAGCAATTGGTCCCAACTGGTGACGATTTGTCGGTTGTCAGGGAGGGTGCGGTCGACGTCGTCCACTGGGTCCCAGCGGCCGAATCAATCCCGGTCAAAATGCGAACGATGGACGGTGTGGTCAAGGGGTGGGCCGAACCTGGACTCGATGACCACGATCCCGACGATATCGTGCAATTTGAGCGGATCGGTTTCGCCCGCATCGACAGCCGTAGTGACGGGGAAACGATTGCGTACCACACACACCCGTAACACGAGAATTTGATACGAGTTAGCCCGATTTCGAATCCCCGGGTTCGGTAAATCGCCGACGGACCGTTCTGGCCACCGCAGTTCCGTATTCTGCCACCAGTGGTTGGAGCGCCCGCCCCAATGCTCGCATCGCCGCGGTCCGGGATTCGTATCCGATGGCGTCTGCGACCCGGTCCCACGATTGGTGCTGTAACAGCCCACGAATCAGCAGTCGTTTTTCTCGCTCTGAAAGATCCGCTGAGCCGTCGATCAACGCGTGAAGTGCCAGTTTCCGAAACGGGGTCGGATCGACGCTGTACAATCCAGGACCGAATGCCGCGCCAGCGATAACCCGCCACTGATGTGGCGTGATCAAGAGTGGTGGCGGATAGTCGACCGCTTCAAGGGTGGCCCGAATGACGGATGGATCGACAGCAGCAAGCGAATCCGCAAGGATACCACCGATTCGAGTGCCGAACCACGTCCCATGTCGCTTTGCCAGGGTCCGACCGCGCTCGGAGGTTGGGTTGAGCATAAGCACCGAATGTTCACCGCTTCGATCGTTCCGACTCGTCGAGAGATGAACCGTCGCATACCCGCTTTCGTGCCAGAGCGAGACGAGTTTCGGGGTGACACCAAACCCAGTCCCAAGCCAATCGACGACGGCCTCGAACTCGCGCTCGATTCGGTCGAGGAGGAAGCTACCGAGTCCCCGTGATCGTACCGCGTGGTGAGTGGCGATACGAACAACTCGTAGCCCGACGGGACCACCGGCGTCTTCGTCTTGGAGCTGACTCATCAACACGTCCGGAAGCATATTCCCCCGAATCCGGTGC
Organism: Halodesulfurarchaeum sp.; assembly: GCF_036626455.1. Lineage (NCBI taxonomy): Archaea > Methanobacteriati > Methanobacteriota > Halobacteria > Halobacteriales > Halobacteriaceae > Halodesulfurarchaeum > Halodesulfurarchaeum sp. The sequence goes on from NZ_JAZKRK010000002.1 coordinate 33,912, forward strand.
CCTTCATAGACACGCTCTCGAAGCGACGGTGGAATCCCACCCTCTCGTGCCAGAAGTGCCACCGCCACCACATGTCCGTCCTGAAAAAGGGCCCGGACAGCCAGATTAGACCCATCGAGAAGTCGGGCCAAATCGTTCGGTTCGGTTCGATAATGCGCCGACACGAGCAATCCAAACGCTTCCCGGAGCAACTGTTCGTCGTATCTGAGCGTCCGTCCAGCAAGATCTGCATACGAGACAGATTCCGGAGTCGCGTCCTCGATCACCGTACCTGGGATCGGCCCGGCATTGAGAAGCAAGGCCCTGGCAGCCCAGACCTCGACGGGATCACCGCCAGCATATCGAATCGGCTCGACGAGCGAAATATCGAGCACGTCGTGGCGAGCAGCGGCGAGACTGTCCCGGAACCGGACTGCAAAGCCCCGGCCGGAGCCCTCGTAGCCGTGGACAGTAGTCGTATATACGACCCGGTCTGCATCGAGGGTTGATTCGAGGAGAGTCACTGAAAGTGCCGCCGCTTCCTCGACAAACACCACGTCCGCCGACTTGACTACAGAAGCCACCTCCGTCGCCGGAAGATATTCGATGCTTCCGCCACTTTCCGCATCGATTCGGCGCGGGGGAGAACCCTGAACTGACTGGATCCCATCCATGATCGGGAGGACTTCGAGAATGCGATCGAAAAAAGCCGTCGCGGCTCGTCGCTTCGGCCCGGTGACCACAATCCGCTCCCCCTGAGTGACAAACCAGGCAGCAAGGACTCCAGCAACACTGGATTTGCCCCGTCCTCGATCCGCTTCGAGGACCGCTGCCCGTGGGCTTTCTTTGAGGGCAGCAAGTTGTCCCACAGCGTCGACCTGATCCTGTGTGAGACACGCCTCAAGTATCGGGTCTGGGAGCGAGTGTGCTCCTGGATGTTGCTCGATTGCTTCAGGCTCCACTGCCGGTGGCCGGCCCGTAATCCCATTCCGCACAAGTTCGTCGGAGGCGAGATCAAAAATGGCGATCCCAGGGTGGCTTCGAAGCGTCTCGACGAGACGGTCCCGAAACAATCCCGTCACAGCGTCGATCGGGTCGGGCGGAACAGCTAGGGACTTGTCGAACTCATCGCGACGACCGGCCCATTGGTCAAGTGGGGGTGTAAGTAGCACGAACAATCCGCCCCCATCAACCGCTCCAACGAGTCGGCCCAGGACATTTGGCTCACAGGCCTCCCGGCAGTCAAGCACGATAGCCGAGCGTGTGGTGCCAAGCAACGCCACAGATTCCTGCGGATCGAGATGTTCACAGGCAATTCCGGACGGTGGGCCCACGACGGTGGTATCCGACATCGAGACGCCGGTGTCGGGTGCCGATGCTGCGGTCTCGAGAGCCATTGCCGCGGCGTCAAAATGACCGGTTTCGCCGGCAAGTACGAGGAGTCGCCGCTCGTCGAGGTGTGCTGCCTCCCTAGCGAGGTCGGCGACGGCTTCCCGGTCCATCGGCGGACCTTGTATGCGGCCGGGCAAGGATGTTTCCCTCAGAGTCGGCCCTCCCCTGGTTTGGACACGCTTTTAAGCACGGGGTGCCCACTCTGGAATACGCCTCACAGGGGACGATGATGCTTCCAGCCTTAGGAACGGTCGGCGGGGGAGCGAAAGCCCCTCTGTGGGAAGCGGTGATACATCATGCCAGTATACGTGGACTACGACGTACCAAGTGACCTCCAGGACCGATCACTCGAATCCCTCGAGGTCGCCAGAGATACAGGACGAATCAAGAAAGGAACGAACGAGACGACCAAAGCCGTCGAACGAGGGAACGCTTCGCTCGTCTTCGTGGCCAAGGACGTTACCCCGGAGGAAATCGTCATGCATCTCCCCGAACTCGCAGACGAGAAGGGGATTTCGTGTGTCTTCGTCGACACCCAGGACGACATTGGTCACGCCTGTGGCCTGGACGTTGGCAGTGCTGCCGCCGCCATCACTGACTCCGGCGAGGCGGAGTCCGACGTCGAGGACATCGCAACCAAAATCGAGGATCTTCAATAGCGATGAGCGCAGAGGAATCGACTGAAGGCTCGACACCCGCCGAGGTCATCGAAATCGTCGGGAAGACCGGCATGCACGGCGAGGCCATGCAGGTCAAGTGTCGAATCAAGGAAGGCTCAAACCAGGGCCGAATCATCACGCGGAACGCCCTCGGCCCCGTGCGAGTCGGGGACGTGTTGCAACTCCGCGAAACGGCTCGCGAAGCCGACTCGATCGGTGGTCAATAATGCCACAGACACGAACCTGCGATTACTGCGGGACAGAAATCGATCAGGGAACGGGGACGCTGTATGTAAAGAAGAACGGCGACACGATGTACTTCTGCTCCTCGAAATGCGAGAAAAACGCCGGAATGGGACGAGAGTCCCGCGATCAGGAGTGGGCCGGGCGAGGCAGTGAGTGATGATGGAACGGACCTTCGTGATGGTCAAACCCGATGGCGTCCAGCGTGGGCTCATCGGTGAGATCGTGTCCAGATTCGAGGACCGCGGTCTCAAACTCGTTGGCGCGAAACTGATGCAGATCGATCGGGAACTCGCCGAGGACCATTACGCGGAACACACGGACAAACCGTTCTTCGAGGACCTCACGGACTTCATCACCTCCAGGCCCGTTTTCGCGATGGTCTGGGAAGGACAGGACGCAATTGCTCAGGTCCGAACGATGATGGGCGCGACCGATCCCGCCGACTCCGACCCGGGGACCATTCGCGGTGACTTTGGCCTCGACATGGGCCGGAACGTCGTCCACGGCTCGGACACCGAACCAGGCTCCGCCGAGCGCGAAATAAAGCTCTTCTTCGAGGACTCGGAGCTCGAAGACTACGAGCGGATCGACGAACCCTGGCTGTACGAGTAGCGATTCAGGCGTATTTGCCCAAGTCGTTTTGCGATCGGACACGTAGCCTGTCGTATGCAGTTCGAGGTCATTCAGGGAGACATCGCCGAACAGACCGCGGACTGTCTCGTCAATGCCGCCGGAACGAGCCTTCGGATGGGGTCTGGTGTCGCGGGAGCACTGCGTCGCAGGGCCAACGGCCCGATCAACGATGCCGCAATGGAGACGGGGCCGATCGAACTCGGCGCGGTTGCAGTGACAGATGCCTTCGATCTTGACGCCGAATACGTCATCCACGCAGCCGCGATGCCACATTACGGTGACGGGCAGGCGACCGCGGAAAGCATCGAATCTGCAACCCGAAACGCACTCGAACGGGCCGAGAAGTTGGGGTGTGAGTCGATGGGTATCCCGGCCCTCGGCTGTGGTGTTGCCGGTTTTCCGCTGAGGGACGGAGCAGAAATTATCGGCTCGACAATTGCTGCCTTCGAACCTGACGTGCTGCAGGACGTCCGGTTCATCGCCTACAGCGACTCCGAATACGAGACGGTGGTAGCAGCAACAGAGTCACTGAGAGAACGACACGGATGAAACGGACGCTGAGGAGACCGCAGCGCTACCAAAATTTCATCCACCTGGACTCAGGTGGAGTACAAGCAGTTTCTCGAACGGATACGACTCCTCTCGAACAGTCTCTGCCTGCAATCCGACCGCCCCAGCCGTCTCTCGCACTTCGTCAACACCTGTAAGGGTACTCACCACCAGATACACGGACCCCCCAGGGGCCAAAACGCGACCGACAGACTCGATGAAAGGCTCGATTACGGCCCGACCAGTCTCGCCACCAGTCAACGCTTCCTCCATCCAATCATCCATCTCGGCGGCCTCGACGCGTGGAAGGTAGGGTGGATTGAACAACACGACATCAAAAACCGTGTCACGAAACGGGCGAACCAGGTCAGCCTGGACCGACTCGACGCCACGCTCTTGGGCTCGACGACAGGCATGTGGATTAATATCAGAGCCGATGACAATTGGGTCGGTTTCCGAGAGAAGTTCGCTCGCCACGTAACCCGACCCAGTCCCAACTTCGAGCACTCGGTCCGAGTCCCTGATTTCGGAGGCCGTCGCCTCGAGCAGGAGTCGTGAATCCTCGGCCGGTTCGTACACCTCGGTCTCGAGTCCACGACGGTCGGCCAACTCACCCATCGATCTCGGCGGCTGTAACCGCAATTTCAGCGAATTCGGACGGAGTGAGCGCGTCCGGACGTTTCGCCGGAATGGCGTCTGGAAGCACGTCGATGAGCACGTCCGGTTCCTCGATCCCCGAGATATGGACCGTATTCCGAATCGCGTTTCGCACCGTCTTCCGCCGCTGGGTGAACAGGGCCTTCACGAGTTCGAGAAAGGCCTCGTCGTCTGGAACTTCGTACGCTGGCTCCCGTGGCGTGAGCAGTACCAATGCGCTGTCGACTGCCGGTTGGGGTTCGAACGCCTCCGGTGGCACGGGTTCGACGATCTCCACGCCCGCGTAATGCTGGGCCCCGACTGACAACCGACCGTATTCACTCGTCCCTGGCTGGGCGGCCAATCTGTCAGCCACCTCCGCCTGAAACATCAAGAGGGCTGGTTGCTGCTGGCGAAGGAGTCGAAATGTGACCTCCGTCGAAATGCCATACGGTAGGTTCGATATGCAGATCGAATAGTCGGGGAACGGCTCCTCGAGGGCATCTCCCTCCGTGACGGTGAGCGCTCCGCGGTCGATTGCCCCGTAAAACTCCTGGGTCAAAAACGCGACGAGACCCGAGTCCCGCTCGATGGCTGTCACGTGGTCCGCAACTGACAGCAATCGGTCGGTTAAGGCACCGGCTCCTGGCCCGATTTCGAGGACGTGCTCGATGTCAAAATCAGATGCGTACTCCGGAATCCGGTCCAGGACGCGGTCGTCGACGAGAAAGTGCTGGTCGCGGTCGGCGTCACCACGGCCAGCAGCCGTCGCCAACCGGTCCGGATCGCGAGGGGTCATTGACGGAACTTGCCCACCGAGGAGTTTACCCCTTACGAGGTAGCGAAAATATCGTACTTCAGATCCTCGTCGCCTTTGACCTCGGCGCTAATGCGGTCCACGACGATCGACTCCGGATCGTGTAACCCGGACACGCGCTCTTCGAGTTCGTCAAACGAATCGAACGGGCCCCGTTTTCGCTGATCGAGAATGTTGTCTCGCAGTTTGTCACCGATTCCGGGTAGGAGGTTGAGTTGGTGGAGACGGAGACTCACCGGTTGGGCCTCGTTGAAGAAGTCCACGAATTGGGACTCCTGGGCCTCGACGATCTCCTCGATGACGTATTCGAGTTCCGACTGAGCCCCGTCCGAGAGGGCCTCGTATTCGATCTGTCGGCCTCGCTCTATCCCCGGTTCGAAATCCGGTCGAATCTTGATCTGATCACCGATGGAGATGTCGGCGTCGTCAGCAATGGTCAGCTCGTACAGCGAAAAGTGGTCGTTTCCGGCCGCGTAAATCACCGGCGACCGTCGGTATTGTGGCTCGTCCGCATCACTGCGTCCGTGTGGAAGCACATCCAGGACGACCCCGTACGTGTCTTCCGACTCGCCGGTGTCCTCGGTCATAACACCGCCTACGTGAAGCGCTCACTTAAACGGTGGTCCCATTCAAGCACAAAACCTGCAAACCGACCCATGTCCCCGGCCGATCAGGCGTATTTCGAGACGATGTCGAGGATCTCGTCAAGTTCCTCACCATCAAGCGCATAGCGCTCCTGGGCGAAGACGGCCCGGAGTTCCGTCCGTGACCTGGGGAGAAGATTGGCGATCTTGTACGCAACGGGTTCATCAACGTTCTCGAGAGCTTCGAGTTCGTCGACCAGTTCCAGGGATTCCTCAACGTCGAGGACTGCAAAGCGGTTGACGTGGTCGATCGCGCGGGCGAGTTCGTAGCGGAGTTCGCGGTCCTCTTCGGCCGCCCGTTCGGTCTCAACACCAGCGAGGAGTTCCTTGGCTTCCGGAACGGTGAGAAGTTCCTCGTCGAGGGTCTCCTTGAACAGGCTCATGTCAGTCCTGCTGTTCGTGGAGGTGGGCTGGGCCGGCGAGCAGGGTCTTGTCCTTGCCCCCGTCGTTGATCTGGACCTTGTACGCCGTCCCCTGCATACCGGTAACTTCGCCCGTGTGACCGTTGAAGCGGGCATGGAAACGGCCGTCGGGAATGCTCGGATCGATGTGGAGGTGAACACTCTCGCCGATGTCGAATTCCTCGACCGATCGTTGGGGTGGAGAGGTGCCTCGGTCCCGTGGATCATTGGAGAGTTTCTTGCGTGTGCCTTCGAGGGGTCCGTTGGATGACGGCATAGTAGTATTACTGAGTACAGCGGTGACAGTTAAAAAACGCACGTTCCGCCGAAGCCCAAATCCCGGTCATTCTGACCCCCTTGTGACCGTAAACAGTTCGCTTCCGTCCGGGACGGAGAACACTCCCATGCGAGCACCTGCATCGAGCCACGCATGTCCGTACGAGAAGGCGGCAAGCGCATTGACCGGATCGTCTTCCGACCGAAAATGTCTCCCATCATTCAGATACGAACGGGCCATTTCTTCGAACTCGCTGGCAACGGTCCCAAGGGGGGAGTTCGGATCGGGGGTCGGTTCAGCCGTGTCGAGCGCAGCAGCAAGTAACGATTCGTATCGACCGGTTTTCTCCTGAAGGTCTGCAGGCATGGTTCGAGCCTGGTGGGGAACCGGCCTAAACCTGCCGGACAGCGGTTTCATCGCTCAAACGGGCCCATATGATTTCCCAGCCGGATAACCGATGGCGCAAGGTAAATAGGCGTTACAGTCACTTCTGTTGGGTATGGACACTCCGCAAGCAGACACGAGTTCGCTGGGCGACGAATCGGGAGGGTCGGCTGCCGATCATCGGCGACTCACCATCGTCGGTTCAGGCATTGCGGCCCTGACAGCGGCTATCTATGCGGGTCGCTCGAACAACGATCCACTCCTCATCGAAGGGGACGAACCCGGTGGCCAGTTGACACTCACGACAGACGTGGACAACTATCCGGGCTTCCCTGACGGTATCAACGGCTCGGAACTCATCAACCGGATGCGGTCCCAGGCCCAGAAGTTCGGCGCCGAAATCGAGCATGGGATCGTCGAGTCAGTCGATGATTCGGTATATCCCTTCGAAATCACGTTGTCGAACGGAACGGTGTACACGGCTAATGCGGTTATTGCAGCGAGTGGTGCGAGCGCTCGAACCCTTGGCATCCCGGGCGAAGACGAGTTGATGGGATATGGCGTTTCGACGTGTGCGACCTGTGATGGTCCCTTTTTCCGAGACGAAAACATGATCGTGGTCGGCGGAGGTGACGCCGCCATGGAAGAGGCGGATTTCCTCACGAAGTTCGCGGACACGGTTTACCTGGTCCACCGTCGGGAGGAGTTCCGCGCCGAGGACTTCTGGGTCGATCGAACGATGGAAAACGTGGAGTCGGGCGACATCGAGATCGTGCGGAATACCGAGATGACCAAGATCCACGGGACACCGGAGGACGGCATCGATCACGTGCATCTGGTCTCACATCCGGACGGCCATCCAAAAGCGAAACTCGATGGCGGCGACAAATCTGTCGAAGAAGATACCATGGATGTCGGGGCGGTGTTCCTGGCGATCGGACATACGCCGAACACGGCATATTTCGAAGAGACGGGCGTCGAACTGGACGAGGACGGATACCTCATTACCCACGGCGGTCGTGGGGGAGAGCAGACGAAAACCGACGTCGAGGGCATCTTTGGGGCCGGTGACGTCGTCGATTACCACTATCAGCAGGCGGTCACTGCAGCAGGAATGGGCAGTCAAGCAGCGATCGACGCCGACGAATGGCTTGCCAGTGGCGGTCCAGACGCGATCGATAGCCCCGAGCCCGCGCCGGCTGACGACTGAGGCTGCGGGCTTCTGGAATGTTCAATGCGCACTTTTACAAGGAGCCTCGGCCTAACTGGTCTATGGTTGACACCATTCGGGTTTCGGTCGAAACTGACACTGCTGCTGACGAATTCGAACTGCCCACGGAGATCCTCGAACTCTATCGCGAGGAACCTGACGAAACCGACGCCCAGATCGCGAGTGACATGCTCCTCATGGCCTTCACCGAACGGGCCCACGCACTCGCCCATCACAGCGAGGGCGAAGACATGGACGAAATCGAGGCCATCGAAAGCGACATGATGGAGATATTTGAGGACCGATTCGGCGTGAGCTATGCGGACGCGACCGGCCATTCCCACTAACCGACATTTTAGTCGGTCTCGTATTCGAGTAACACGCCGTCACCGAGACGACGCACTGACACCAGTTCGAATTCCGGATAGTCCGACGTGAACCCGGACCCATCGGCGAGCGTCGGGGCGTCCCGGCCACCGATGAGAAGCGAGCCGATATAGACGGACAGTTCGTCGACGAGGTCCGCCTCGAATAGCGAGAAGATGAGTTCACCCCCGCCCTCCACGAGGAGGTTCTCAACGCCCAGGTCTGCCAGTTCCCGAATGGCAGATTCAAGGTCGACACGACTCGTCCCGGCTTCGATAATCGTCGCCCCAACTGAGGAGAGACTCGTGACGTGTTCTGTCGGAACCGCTTCGCTCACGAGCACGACTGTGTCGGCGCCCTCGTCGAGAACATTGGCGTCTGGTGGTATTCTAGCCCGAGAATCAGCAACAACCCGAATCGGCTGTGGTTGTTGTCCACGTTCCTCACGATTCGCACTGGCGGAGTCATCATCCAGCGTCAGTGAGGGGTCATCGGCCAAAACCGTTCCCACGCCGACCATGATCGCATCACAGTCGGCTCGAAGGGCCTCGACCCTATCAAAGTCCTCCGGGCCGCTAATCGACAGTTGCTCGCGCTCCCGGGAGGCAAGCTTCCCGTCGACGCTCATTGCAGCGTTGACGGCCACATGCATACTCAAACCTCCAAAGCCAGGCCTGGAAATACTTTCGTTCCGGAAACGACCGTCCACACCCTTTTACACGAAGGCAGCAGTATTCCAGGGTGATGACTCCCCACCGATTTCGGATCGGTCCGCTCGAAGCAAACGAGTGGCCGATTCACAGAAATTTCCAGACGCGGCGCGCTACAGACTTGATCGAGGAGGTGTGGCCCAGATGAGTGGGGCCGCGCCCACCCGCGAGGTCGCCTATCGGGTATTTGCCGACGAGTTCGCTGACGCCACCTATCGCTACGCGGAAAGCGACGAGGATAGAGCTCCCCAGTACCTCGTCACCCCGACTGGCGCCAGAATCAACCGCGTGTTCGTCGTCGGTGTGCTGACCGAAACCGAAGAAGTGAGTGACGGTGTGCTCCGGGCCCGAATCGTGGACCCGACGGGCGCGTTCGTCCTCTATGCGGGGCAATACCAACCCGACGCACTCGCCTTCTTCGAGCGGGCCGAATCGCCGAGTTTCGTAGCACTTACTGGCAAAGCCCGCACTTTCGAACCCGAAGGATCCGATCGCATCCTCACCTCGCTCCGACCCGAGCGCGTGAACGAAGTGAACAGCGAGACACGGGACAGTTGGGTCGTGCAGACGGCCCTGCACACCCTTGAACGGACCGGGGTTCTCGATATGGCCCTGGATGTGGATGCGCGGGGCGATGGGTTGCGGTCCAGACTCGCTGCGTCTGGGGTGGGATCAGGTCTCGCAGCAGGGATACCCCACGCAATCCGAGAGTACGAACCGACCACAGGGTATTTGGCAGCTATGCAGGAGATGGCCCTCGACGCTGTTCGAGTTATTTCCGGTGAGAAAGACGAAGTTGGAGAAGTTTCGATGGAGCCCCCTGAAGGTGGAACGGGGACGGTCCTGACTGGCTTTGCAGACATCTCACTCGACGCGACCGCCGCAGAAGCACCCAACACTGATGCCGAATCCGGAGAGCCGACTGAGGAGTCAGGTTCAACTGACCCAGCAGTCATCGAACCAGACGAGGAACCGTCTTCCCCATCAGAAGAGTCTGCGGAGGAAACAGAAGCCGACGCAGAATCATCCGCAGAGAGTATTGCTGGTGAAACAACGACGACGGAAGAAGCATCCCCACCTACCGATTCGGAGGCCTCGGAGGCCGAGGCTCAACCGACCGAAGAGGCGTCACTCGAACCCGAGCCTGAGCAAACAGCGGAAGCTGGGCCCGAGATTGGATCGGAAGAGGTCGGAGAGCCACCGGCCGAAAGTGAACCGGACGGAGCCGTAGAAACTCCGGCAGCAACTGAACCAGAGGAGTCCGAGGAACTCTACGAACTCTCAGAGGAGGAACGGGCCGAGGTCGAGGAAAACTTCGACGTGGGTTTCGAGAGCGGCACGGAAATCGGCAGTCCCGAGGAAACAGAAGACATCGAGCCCGAAGGGGGTGCGCCACCTGAGCCCGAGTCGATGCCAGAGGAAACCGAGTCGGCTCCTGAGGAAACGGAGTCGACAAGCGAAACAGCCGAATCTGCAGACAGCGGGGCCGAGGAGTTCACTGAGGGCGAACTCCAGAACCTCGTCGTCGAGACACTGCAGGAGCTGGGGGATGGTGCTGGCGTTCCACGTTCGAAGCTCATCGAAACGCTCCAGAACCGACACGGCCTCGAGGAAGGGGATATCGAGGAGGCCATCCAAGCCGCACTCCTCGGCGGGCGATGCTTCGAATCGGGAGCGGAGGACCTGAAGCCGATCTGAATGCCGGCAATCGAGCCACTCGAGAGTGAGTCAGCCGCCGTGGCGACAGGGCCGAACGGACCAGTCCTGATCGTCGCTGACTACCATGCCGGCATCGAGCGCAACTTCCGTCGAGAAGGAGTGGAAGTGGATAGCCAGGCACGGGAGCGCCGGGGGCGACTGGTCGACCTCGTCGATACTGTCGATCCAGCGCAAATCGTCTTTCTCGGGGACCTGGGAAACCACATTGGACACCCCGATGGGGCCGAACTCGAGGAACTCATGGACATCGAGCATGCGCTCCGAAACCATGACGTCCTCCTCGTCCCGGGAAACCACGACGGACTACTCGGAGACGCCCTCGACATCACGGTCACAGACGGGGCCGGCGTTCGAATCGGCGACATCGGTTTCGCCCACGGGCATACCTGGCCCGATCCAGACGTGCTTGACGTCTCGGTCCTCGCCATCGGCCACGAACATCCCTGCGTACGTCTCGAAGACGAAGTCGGTGGGAGCCGAATCGAGCGCGTCTGGCTCCGGGGGGACGGCGATCCCGCACCGTTCGAAGCCCACCACGGAACGGACATTACGGGGCCCGACGAAGTGGTCGTCTTTCCCGCCTTCAACGAACTCGCAGGTGGTACCTGGGTGAACGTGGCCGGCCAGGAATTCCTCTCCCCGTTCCTGCCAGCGGCCGCTCCGTCAGCCCAGGCCTATTTGCTGGATGGGACCCGTCTGGGCCAATACGAGTCGATATAATGGGGTCGCAGCCACCGCGAGGTTGGCGAACAACGGGCTTAACCAGGCGGTCACGTAATTCTCGGTGATGAGCGAGACGGGGCACGCCGACGCCTTTGCCGCCCTTGGGGAGGACGTCCGGGCGGCCCTCTCCGAACGGGGGTTTTCGACTCCCACAGAGCCCCAGCGCCGTGCAATCCCGCCAATCGCGGCCGGGCAGCACACCCTCGTGATCGCGCCGACAGGGACCGGCAAAACCGAAACAGCGATGCTGCCGATCTTCGACATGCTGGTGCAAGAACCCCGCGAGGGGTTTGGAGCGCTGTATATCACCCCACTCCGGGCGCTCAACCGTGACATGCGGGACCGACTCGAATGGTGGGGCGACGTCCTCGATCTCAACGTGCAGGTCCGCCACGGAGACACGACGCAATACCAGCGAGGGAAACAGGCCGATGATCCCCCTGACGTCCTGGTGACCACGCCGGAAACCGTCCAGGCAATGTTGACCGGATCGAAACTCCGCGAGGGACTCGCGGACGTCGATTACGTCGTCGTCGACGAAGTCCACGAACTCGCCGCCGCGAAACGCGGCGCGCAGTTGACAATCGCCCTGGAGCGGCTTCGGAACGTAGCCGGCCCGATTCAGCGAGTTGGGCTCTCCGCGACGGTTGGGGACCCGGGAGAAGTCGGCAAGTTCCTCACGGGAGAACGGGGGTGTGAGATCGTGTCCGTCGACGTAGCCAGCAAGATCGACGTCGAGGTCGTCCAGCCAGAAATCACCGAATCCGACCACGAATTGGCCTCCAAAGCGATGACGACCCCGGCTGTTGCAAGCCATCTCAGGTACATCACCAATATCGTCGAGTCCCAGGATTCGACCTTGATTTTCGTCAACACCCGCCAAACCGCCGAAGCGCTGGGCTCGCGGTTCAAAGAAATGGGCGCGAATATCGGTGTCCACCACGGGTCGCTTGCAAAGGGGTCCCGAATCGAGGTCGAGGATCAGTTCAAAGCCGGTAAATTGGACGCACTCCTGTGTACGTCGTCGATGGAGTTGGGGATCGACGTGGGCCGGATCGACCACGTCGTCCAGTATTCGAGCCCAAGAGAGGTCGCACGCCTACTCCAGCGGGTCGGTCGGGCCGGTCACCGCCACGATACAGTGTCCTACGGAACGGTCGTCACGGGGCACCCGGATGACACCTTGGAAGCACTCGCGATCGCTCGCCGTGCTGGGGAAGGAGCCGTCGAACCGGCCGAAATCCATCACGGGAGCCTGGACGTTGTGGCCAACCAAGTGGTCGGCCTCGTGATGGACGGCGGCGAAATCTCCGCCCGTGGCGCCTACGAAATCCTCACGAACGCCTACCCGTTCCGAGACCTCGAGCAGGAGACGTTTAAAGCGGTCATCCGCGAACTCAACTCGAATTACATCCTCTGGCTCGACGAGGAGGCAGACCGGTTGGAGAAGTCCAGTGGCACCTGGAAGTATTACTACCGAAACCTGTCGATGATTCCGGACGAAGAGACCTACGAGGTCTTCGACATTGCTAGTGGGACCCAGGTCGGCACCCTGGACGAACGGTTCGTGGTGAATTTCGCCGAACCGGGAGCCTCGTTCATCCAGCGGGGAGACATGTGGCGGATCTCCGAGATCGACGAGGACAAAGAGCGAGTTGAGGTGTCCCCAATCGAGGACCCGTCAGGCGAAGTCCCCTCCTGGACCGGGCAGGAAATCCCGGTCCCCTACGACGTGGCCCAGGAGGTCGGAGAGTTGCGAGGGGGCGCCGCCGACCAGTTCGAAACCGGAGCGCCGACTGAAGCGGTCGCCGCGGATCTTTCTGGCCGGTATCCAGCCGCCACAGACACAATCGAGCGAGCACTCGAGCGAATCGAACGCCAGGTCGACTCGGGAGCACCACTGCCAACTGACTCACGCCTCCTCATCGAGTCCCAGGGCGGGACAGTCGTCCTAAACGTCTGTGGCGGCCTCAAAGGCAACGAGACAATCGGTCGGCTGCTCGCGGCGTTGCTCGGGCAGCAAACCGGTTCCTCTGTCGGACTCGAGGTCGATCCCTATCGTGTCGAACTCGACGTTCCCCGAGGGATTCGAGCGAGCGACGTCCAGGAGGTGCTCAACTCGACGGCACCAGAGCACGTCGGACCGCTTCTGGAATTGAGTCTGGATGGCTCCGAGACGCTGAAATTCACGCTCTCGCAGGTCGCCGCCAAATTCGGTGCACTGAAACGCTGGAAGGGAGGCGACGGTGTCTCGCTCAATCGGGTGATGGCTGCGCTCGAAGACACCCCCATCTACGACGAGGCCGTTCGAGAGGTCTTTCACGAGGCCCTCGACGTCGAACGGGCAAGGACCGTCCTCGCAGCCCTCCAATCAGGTGCTATTGACCTCGAACTGATCGGCGAACGGACTGCAATAGGCACCGGCGGGCGGCAGAGCGGCTCGGAACTCCTGACACCTGAAAACGCCGACGCAAGTGTGATCGAAACCGTGCGGACCCGGATTCAAGACGACCGGGTCCGAATGGTCTGTCTCCACTGTCTGGAGTACGACCGAGAACTGTCCGTGAATCGGGTTCCGGACCAGCCACAGTGCCCCCATTGTGACTCGACCCAAATCGCGGCGTTAAGTCCGTACGCCGAAGAGGTGGTGTCTGCGGTACGAGCCAAAGACAAAGACGAGGACCAAAACAAGCAGACCAAGCGGGCCTATCGCAACGCCAGCCTTGTCCAGGGGCATGGAAAACAGGCGGTCATCGCACTGTCGGCCCGTGGCGTCGGTCCGGAAAACGCGGCCCGAATCATCAACAAACACCGCGAATCCGAGCAGGACTTCTATCGGGACATTCTCGAACGTGAGCGGGAATACGCCAGGACCAAAGCGTTCTGGTGATCGGTCGGACCCTTACTCGAACGGTTGCAACATCGATTCACGAAGTTCTTCAGAACTCCCGAGGACTTCGTCGGCTGGCGACCGATCAGTGTCGTCTGCTGTTCCGTGCGGCGCGTATGCGATAGTGTACGCACCGGCCGCAGCGGCAGCCGCAATGCCATTCTCGGAGTCTTCCACAACCAATAGTTCCTCGCCTGAGACGCCGAGACGCTCTGCGATGGTTTCGTAGATCAACGGTTCGGGTTTGCCAGGGCCATCGAGATTCGCCGCGCTCAACACGTGTTCGAACCGATCCCCGAGATCGTGGGTTTCGAAAACGATGTCGATCCAGCGGGGATAGGAGGAGGTGGCGAGTCCGATCGGGACCGCACGGTCTTCCAACCGATCCAGGAGATCGTGAAACCCGGTCAGAAGGTCGGCCTGTTCGTAGACGCCTTCGGCTTCCGAATCGAAGAGGTCGAAATACTCCTCCTGCGAAACCTGCAATTCGTGGTTCGCTTCCAGGATTTCGTACTGCTCGTGGACGTTGATGCCCGTTATCTCGTGGGGGTCGACGCCGTGGCCCGCCGGTAACGCCGTGTCGAGAATATCTCGCTCGGCTTCGACCCAGTACTGTTCCGTGTCGACGATCACCCCATCCATGTCGAAGACGACAGCCCGACTCATACCACTCAATCACACCGACCGACTGGAGTAGATGTCGGTTTCGATGGGCCAGACACGGGCTCCAGACGGGACCGTGGTCAGTCCGCCCCAGACGGGGCGTTCGACGGGTCGACAATCGACATCGCGTCCGAGAAATGAGCCGTCGTGAGTTGGATGTCACCAGGCTCCGTCTCTTCGGTCTCGACCCCCTCACGGATCGCCCGCATAGAGGCTTCCCGGACCAGGGCCTCGATGTCAGCCCCGGTATATCCGTCCAAATCGCCGGCCATGGCAGTAACATCGACCTCTTGGTCGAGGGGCTTTGACCCGGTTTTGACTTCGAGGATCTTCCGTCGCGCTTCTCGGTCGGGTTCTGGAACGTGGACATGGCGTTCGAGTCGGCCGGGCCGAAGCAGTGCAGTGTCGATCGCATCGTATCGGTTCGTTGCACCGAGCACGATCAGGTTCGGATCGTCCGCGGCTCCATCGAGTTCCGTGAGGAGTTGGGAGACCACCCGCTCCGTGACCTCCTGGGTGTCACCACGACGACCGGCAATTGCGTCCAGTTCATCAAGGAACACGACTGTCGGGGCGGCCTGTCGCGCCCGTTCGAAGAGTTCCCGGACGGCTCGTTCGGACTCACCGACGTAGCGGTCGAACAGTTCCGGACCGGCGACCCGAACAAAGTTCACGCCACTTTCGCTCGCCACCGCCCGGGCGAGCATGGTCTTCCCCGTCCCCGGTGGCCCATGGAGAAGAATTCCCGTCGGCGGGTCAGTATCAGTCGCGTCGAAGAGGTCCCGATGCGTTCGAGGCCACTCCACGGCTTCCCTAAGTGACTGTTTGACCCCCTCGAGACCCCCGACGTCCCCGAAAGCTGTTTCGGGGATTTCGGCAACGAACTCTCGCATTGCGGAGGGTTCAACTCGTGAGAGGGCCCGTTCGAGATCCGGACGTTCCACCTGGAGCTCCGCGGTTTCCTCGTCCCGATACCTGGCCAGTGAATCCATCGCCGCTTCGACGACGAGTGCCTGGAGATCGGCCCCGACGAACCCATGGGTCCGGTCAGCCAGCGCCCCCAGATCGACGTTCTCTCCCAGGGGCATTCCGCGGGTATGTATTCGGAGGATCTCTTCGCGCCCATCCCGATCTGGGACACCAATCTGGACCTCCCGATCGAACCGACCCGGACGCCGGAGTGCAGGGTCGATCGCATCGACCCGGTTCGTCGCACCCATGACGACGACCTCCCCCCGGGCTTCGAGGCCGTCGAGTTCCGAAAGCAACTGCGCGACGATACGGTTCTCCATGTCGCCCCCGCCATCACGCTTCCCGGCTATGGCGTCGAGTTCGTCGAAAAAGATGACGCTCGGAGCTTCAGATCGGGCTTCTTCGAACACCTCGCGAATCCGTTGCTCAGACTCGCCCTTGTACTTCTGGACGATCTCAGGGCCGGAAACAGACGTGAAATGCGCGTCCGCTTCGTTGGCGACCGCTCTGGCGATCCGAGTTTTCCCGGTACCTGGTGGGCCGTACAAGAGGACCCCTTTCGGCGGGTCGATACCCAGTCGTCGGAAAAGTCCAGGGTTGGCCAAGGGGGCTTCAACCAATTCTCGGACGGACTCCAGTTCCGGCCCAAGACCCCCGATATCCTCGTAGGTAACCCCGACCCCCGTCGACGAAACCGCCGAATCGTCGACAGTAAGTGTCGTGTTTTCGGTGATCCGAACCGGACCTTTCGGTTCAGTTTCGGTCACCTGGAACTCGCCAACGTCCCCGAGGGAATCGACTTTGACTTGCTGGCCCGTGCGAACCGACCGGTTCGTCAGGCTAGTCTCAAGCGTGCGTTCGATGACCTCACGATCGCGCCCAGGGTCTGCGGTCGGAACGACGGTAACCGAATCAGCATCGACGAGATCCACGGGACTGAGCGTCAGGTGGTCCCCGATTGCCGCGTTCGCGTTGGCCCGAACTTCCCCGTCTGCTCGAATCTCGTTTCGACCGAGCGAATCGCGACCGGGCCAAACACGGGCAACGGTCTCAGACTCGCCGGCGATACGGACAGTTTCCCCACTGAGAACGCCCAGTTCGCGCATCAGGCCCCGGGAAACCCTGATCACGCCCTGCCCTGCATCTCGCGACCGGGCCTCCCTGAGCACGGCCTCTGCGTCCTGTGTCCCGTTCATGGAGTGACTTCGGGCCGACGGAAAAAAGGGTGGCGGGGGAATGCCTATACTGCCTGGGACGAGACATACGACTATGGTGGAGGAAACGACGAAGGACGGCACAACCTGGTACGTCTGCGAAAAATGCGGGATGATGTTCGACGACCGGGAGGAAGCCAGCCAACACGAGGTCAACTGCGACGCCGAGGACCCAACCTACTTGCAGTAATCAGTCCGCCTCGGCTCGGAGTTCGTACATCTCCTCGCCGAGTTCGTCCTCCTCGAACACGAAGACCCGACCGTCAATAACCGACATGTCCACAGACACTTCCACAGCGAGGCCGTCGACGGTGGCCACGACGCCATCGAACACTTCCATGGTATCGCCCGAGTCGAGAAAGACCCGCCCCACCCCACTCGATTCAAGGATTCCGTCCTCGGTCTTGCGTTCGTTGACGTAGGTCATCACACCCTCCGTCTCCGATTCGTTCGTGACCAGGACTTGCACGTCCTTCCCCGGCCGACAGCGCAACGTTCCCGTGACGATTTCGGGGATGCCGTTGTAGAAGACCCGTCGATTGTCCTGATAGTCGACGTAAATCCCGCCTTCCTCAAGCGTCACCCCCAGTGGTTTCGGTGGGACGTCACCACGAGCAGTCATAGATGGAATTTCCCATCCGGGAAGAAAAGCCCCGCGTTCCACAGGACCGGCAACCGTAAGTGAGCCCTCGCTGAACTGCGGGCATGGACGGACGTGCACAGGCCCCCGCCGCCGGGACAGTGCTCAACGCGCTGGCGACGGGCTATGGGTCGGCTTTTGCCATCGACAAGTACGTAACCGCCGACGTTTCTCTCGGCGGGGACGAAGTCACAGGTGAAATCGCCGACCGACCGGATGCTGATACTTCCTTGATCGAACAGACGGTCGAAATCGTACTCGAACGGTTTGGCGATGTCGAGGGTGCAACGGTGCGGACTGAAAGTGAGGTGCCACTCGCCTCCGGGCTCAAGAGCTCGAGTGCCGCAGCCAACGCGACGGTCTTGGCAACCCTCTCAGCCCTCGACGCCGCAGAGAGGGTGGACCGCGAGGATGCTGCCAGACTCGGGGTTGAAGCAGCCCGAGCCGCCGGGGTTACGATCACTGGTGCCTTCGACGACGCGAGTGCGAGTATGCTCGGCGGACTCACGATAACGGACAACACGGCCGATAGGCTCATCGATCAGGAGTCCGTCACCTGGGACGTGGGCATCTGGATGCCACCGGAGCAGGGGTTCAGCGCCGACGCCGACGTCGAGCGGTGTGAGCGCATCGCCCCTGTCGCGAACGTGGTCAAGAACCTGGCCGAGTCGGGGGCTTACGAAACGGCGATGACCATCAACGGGTTTGCCTATGCGGCGGCTCTGGAACAACCCAGCGAACCACTGATCGAAGCCCTCCCGGAGGCCGCTGGCGTCTCCCTTTCAGGGACCGGGCCAAGTTATGTCGCTATCGGTGAGGCAGCGGCAATCGATGCGGTTGTCGAGCGCTGGGCGGACCGGACTGGACAGACGATCCGAACTCACACCCAATCACAGGGAGCTATCATCGAATGAGCGATCCAATAGGACCACGAGCGGGCGAAACGCCGACCGAAGAAATGTCACTCGAGGACCTCCGCGAGGAGATCCGAATGATCGATCGCGACATCGTGGAACTGATCGCGAGGCGAACGTACGTGGCTGACACCATCGCGGAGGTCAAAGCCGAGCAAGGCCTTCCGACGACCGACGAATCACAGGAACAGGCCGTTATGGACCGGGCTGGGTCGAACGCCGAACAGTTCGGCGTCGAAGCCAACCTGGTCAAAGCGATTTTCCGACTGCTCATCGAGTTGAACAAGGTCGAACAGCGTGAAAATCGGTAATTACTCGGATTGATATCGAGATACAACGGTTTCAAGAGACCCTTGTCCCTCGGGCGTGTGCGGAGCAGTAAGTGCCGATACGCTAACGTGGCCCTCAACGACCGCTCGCCGGTCGGTTTCCGGACCGTCGGAAAGGCTCCGGGTTTCCATACGCTGCCACATCCGGTCTTTCAACGAGACCCATGTCCCATCGCGTTCGGCCGTCATGTCGTAGGCCCGCGATGGGCGTGTGACCCGCATTCCGTCTGGAACCATATCTGGGTCCGGGGCGTTCAGATTTAGATAATCGGCGTCCTCGAAGACACCGCTTCCGAGGCTTTCCTCCACGAGATGGCGGGTCGCCGTGGCGGCGTGTTCGTAGTCCGATTGTTTCAACTGGCGTTTCCACATTTCGTCGGGAAGATACAACGAGGTGGCGATCGCCGGGACGTCGAAGAACGCAGCCTCCACGGCCGCACTCACCGTCCCTGACCGACCGAGGACGTACATCCCAAGGTTAGCTCCTTTGTTGATCCCGGCGACCACGACGTCAGGATAGGGAGCTAGCGACCCGATTCCGGCGACCACACAGTCGACCGGGGTCCCCTCAATCGCATATCCCAGGTCCGTTTCCTGCACCCGGACTTCCCGCGAACTGGCGCGGCCGACGGCACTCTGGTTGTCCGCAGGTGCGACGACGGTAACCGACCCGACCGACGACAGTTCCTCGACCAGGGCCCGTATACCTGAACTCTCGATTCCGTCGTCGTTCGTCACAAGGATTTCGGGGGGCCCGGCCATACACGAGTGGATGGGGGCCCTCCGCAAAAACGCACCGCTGTCAGGGTATGTCTTCGCACGGGGCACAACCAGTCCGGTCTCTCAGGCCCGGTCGATTATCGTCTCCTCGTCCACAACAATGTTGTAGGCCGCCTCGTCCTCGTTGAAGAGAGCCAACCCGCCCGTGATTTGAATGATATCGCCGTATTCAGCGGTGCTGAGATCCTGATTGAGTTCCGTCTCGTTCACCAGCACCGCAAAGTGACTGACCGATTCGCTCCCGTCACTGATCTTGTACAGTGGATGGCCACCCTCCGAGAGGTCGCCGGAGAGTTTCCCGACCACGAGGTCGATTCGGCTCCCGACATGGGCCTCCATGTCGCCGAGTTTCGCTACGTTCGACCGGTCGAGAGCGAAGTCGTACCGCCGCTTCCCGTCCCGCCGGAGCACCGAGTACGAGAACTTCACTGACGTGTTTTGCACCGGGGCCGCACGATCTGCTTCGCCTGCCAGAGCCGCTTGCACGGACGGAACATCGATGTCTGGGCGTTGGTCGAACGACCAGCAGGTGTCAGTTGGGCGCTCGTCCGGCCACAGTCGGACAGTGGGCCCGTAGACCGTTTCCCCTCGCGTCTCGAGGTTTCGTTCGACCCGACGAAGCTGAATGCTCGTGTTCCGATCAGCCGGGGCTGTTAAGACCAGCGTTCCGGACTCCGTGAGAAACTCCAGGTACCGCTCGGCCGTCTCGACTGGCGTCTCGAGTTCTGAGAGAACGTTGTTGAAAAAAATCAGGTCAAACGAGTCCGCCGGGTCGAACTGCTCTGCGGGTTGGCGATGGAGTTCAGTCGTGACGTTTCGTGGGCCATCACCGAGCAGCGATTCGAACACGGCAGCCGCTGGTGAGGGTTCGATGGCGTGGTAGTCCAAAATCGGCAGTTCCGTGGGGTCCCGATCCACGTCGAAGAGATCGGCGATTGCGAGCGCCGGACCACCGACACCGGCCCCGACATCGAGGACGCTGGCCTGACTCGGAACCAGTCCGTCCTGGGCCAGCGTCGCAAGGATGTACTGGGTCGACGCGTAGTAATCCGCCAGGTGATAGATCGCATAGGCGAGTGCTACGTCCCGGTCATATTGGACCGACCGACCATCGAAGTAATCCGCTTTCAGGCGGTCGATCCGCTCTCGAATCTTCGCCCCTGTCTCACCCTGATGCCACTCCGGCCCGTAGCGCTCCACGAGCAACGACTCCAGTTGGGATTCGTACTTCTTTGGAAGCCGATCAACACCATCGAAGTCCGGTCGAAACGGACCCGTTGCAGCCGGCCGAAACAGCCCGTCTGCTCCCTCAGCCAGCCCCAGGTCCATGGCCTGTTCCCGGAGAACCTGTTGAATAACTCTGGGATCCGGCTGATCAGGAACGTACTCCGAAACCTCGGCCGGATCGATCGGCCGTACTTGCCGGAGGTACTTCGCGGTATCCCTGACCGCGTCGCGGTCAACCGGCATCGTCGTAGAGAGCTTCGAACTCGGCTCGGTCGGCCTGGGCCAACTGGTCGATCGCCTCTTGCAGGGCCTCGATCCCGTCGAAGGTTTCCTGAATATCCGCGTAGACCCCCGGCTCTCCGGAGGTAACGCGCTCCCTGAGGGCCTGTAACTCCTCGTACACGGGCGTTCCGAGCTTCTCGGGCACCGGGTCAGCGGCAAGGCCAAAGGCCAGAACGGCCGCATGGACCCGTCCCTGGACCGTTCCCATCGCGTCGTCGTGGACAGCTGGCTCGACTGGGACGACCGTGTTCCCTGCCTCGACGAAGCTTCTCGTAATCTCATCGACAATCGGGCCCCCCTTCCCGACCGACTTCGCAATCCGACCCGGTGCGTGTTCAGGGGCGAACAACGGGTGGAAACTCACACGTTCCACTGCAGACGCGGTCTCTTCCATCACCGCAAGCGGCTCCGTCATCGATCCGGTAAAATCAACGATCGCACCCTCGGCCCGCGATGCCTGAGCTCGGATCACCGTTGGTGTGACTCGAATTGGAACCGCAATAGCGACCACATCGTACGCCTCCGTGCCCTCGAGGTCTGCAACTGACCCGCCTGCGACCTCCGCGGCGGCACTTTCGGCTGTCTCACGGTCTGCGTCGGCGAATGAGACAGAGCCGTCAAACCGGGCGCCGACCCAGCGCCCGACTGCCCCGGAGCCGACGATAAGTGCATCCATTGTGAGTGGATTGCTCGGGCCCGGACAAAAGGATTCGCTCTGCCCCCAGTCAGATGAGCAACGTCTCGGGGTAATCCGTGAGGTTTTCGTATCCGTCGTCGGTCACTATGACGAGGTCCTCGATCCGAACCCCGCCGATCGAGGGGTCATAGAGACCGGGTTCGATCGTGATCACGTGCCCAGGTTCCAGGGTCCCCCCATCAGAACCGATTCGAGGATGTTCGTGGACGTCGAGGCCGACGCCATGACCGGTACTGTGGATGAATCCGGTCTCAGTCGATTCGTCAGACCGGAGTGTCGCATAGCCAGCCTCCTCGTAGACGTCACAGACTGCATCATGGACCTCCGCACCGGTAGCGCCCGGTTCGATCGCAGCCATCCCGGCCTGTTTTGCCTCCTGGGTGCGGTCGTAAAACGCCCGGATCTGTGGATCGGGCTCACCTCGGAGGAACGTCCGAGTCATGTCTGCGTGGTAGTTCGTTTCCTTTGATTGGGGGAAGATATCGACAATAACGGGCTCGTCGGCCGATATCGGCCCGGAACCACGTTCGTGTGGAATCGCGCCATCGGGACCGCTGGCGACAATCGTCTGGTCCATCGCGTATCCCCGATCTAGCAAGGTCCGTTCGATCGTGGCTTTGATCCGTTCGCTCGTGAGAACCTCCTCTTCGACGGAGAGGGAACCGTCCGGCCCGATTTCGGCTTCCGAAATCATCGATTCAGCCGCTGCCATCGCCGCTTCATTGGCTTGCTGGGCATCTTGAATATGGCCACGTTCGGTCTCGGTTTTCGTGGCCCGGATCTCCTCGATGACGTCCTCGAGGTCCGCTGAAACGGTTTTGCCCTGCTCTCGGATCGAATCGGCAGTAAAAAGGGGGAACCGTCGGTCGGTCGCGACCGACTCAGCGGTGAATTCGTCAAGGAACTCACCGATCACGAGGCCGCGAGCGGCATCGCGGCCGTGTTCGTCTTTTTTCGCCCGGTAATCATACGCACTCCACCGACGAACGGAGTCGGCCCGGCTCGAGGACTCGGCTCGAGCGTACTCGAGTGGCGACGTGAGAATGGCCATGTGCTCCGGGGTATAGAGCGTGAGAAACGGGTCTGGCGCATCGAATCCGGAGAGGTAGTGTTGATTCGAGTTCGTGCCATCAGCATCTAGCAAATAGCCGTCCAGGTCACGATCCGCGAGATACTCGTCGAGGCGCGAGACGGAACGCTTCATGACACGTTCCTCGCTGGCTGGTTGCAAAACGCTATCGCCTCCGGAACGGTCATGTGAGCGGGCCCCGAGTTCCAGCTATGCACGCGACGGTAGCCACGTCGACCGTTTCAGGCACGGTCACAGCCCCACCCTCGAAGAGCTATACGCATCGCGCCATCTTTGCCGGGGCATACGGCGCCGAGAGCGAAATCAACCGACCACTCGTGAGTGCGGACACGCGGGCGAGTATGCGGGCCGTTGAAGCCTTCGGCGCAACCGTCCGCAATACCGAACAGGGGCTCTTTGTGTCCGGCTTCGGCGACCAGCCCGAAGTTCCAGCAAATGTCATCAACTGTATGAATAGCGGGACGACGATTCGCCTTGCGATGGGTGTCGCTGGACTCGTCGACGGGACGACCGTTCTCACGGGGGACGAGTCGCTCCGGTCACGGCCCCAGGGGCCGATGCTCGACGCCATCGATCAGCTTGGTGGCCAGGCTCGAAGCACTCGGAGCAATGAGCAGGCACCAATCGTGATCGATGGCTGGGACGACAGTGGAACGGTGCAAGTGCCTGGAGACGTGTCCTCACAGTTCATCACGTCCCTTCTCATGGCCGGTGCGAGAACGGAGGCGGGCATCGAAATCGGACTCACCTCCCAACTGAAATCGAGCCCATACGTCGAAATCACGATTGAGCTGCTGCAGGACTTCGGTGTCGCAGTCGAGCGATTAGACACGGGCTATGCAGTCCAGGGGAGCCAGCAATACGACGCCCCAACTGGCGGTTACACCGTGCCCGGTGATTTCTCTGCGGCGTCATACCTCCTTGCCGCAGGCGCAATCGCTGGGGGGCCAGTAACCGTCGATGGGCTCTACCCCGGTCCCCAGGGTGACAGCGAGATCATCCCGATCCTCGAACGGATGGGGGCCAATATCGAGTGGGACACCGACGCAGGACAAGCGACGGTCACCGAAACCAACCTCACTGGCGTGACAGTGGACGTGGGAGATACCCCAGACTTACTGCCGACGCTCGCTGTCCTCGGCGCCGTCGCGGACGGAACGATGACGATAGAGAACTGCGAACACGTCCGGTACAAGGAGACCGACCGAGTCAGTGCGATGGCCGACTCTCTTGAGGCGATGGGCGCAAGTCTCACAGAGGAACAGGACCGACTGACGATTTACGGGTCCGAGACCGATCTTACCGGAGCCACACTAGAGGGACGAGGCGATCACCGGATCATCATGTCCCTGGCCGTCGCTGGCCTCGTCGCAGACGGGGAGACAACGATTAGCGACGCCGAGGACGTCGATGTCTCGTTCCCAGGCTTTTTCGATGTCCTGGCCGAGGTTGGGGCAGACGTGGCGATAACCGATTGACATTCCAAAGGCTCAATGACCATGGTCCCGACGAAAGTGGTATGAACGGCAATCGCTTCGGACGGCTCTTCCAGATCGCAACCTACGGGGAGAGCCACGGTCCGTCAATGGGGGTGGTCATCTCGGGCTGTCCAGCGGGACTCGAGATCGAACAAGCGGCGATACAGGAGGAACTGGATCGACGAAAACCCGGCCAATCTCACATTTCGACCAGTCGTGATGAACCCGACCGGGTGGAGATTCAAAGTGGCGTTCAAGACGGCTTTACAACCGGGACACCGATCGGACTCACGATTCAGAACAAGGACGCCCGATCAGGCAAGTACGAACCGTTCATCACCGCCCCCCGTCCAAGCCACGGTGATTTCACGTACTCGGCAAAATTCGGAACCCGAAACTGGGGTGGGGGCGGACGATCCTCGGCTCGTGAGACAGTAAATTGGGTCGCGGCCGGGGCGGTCGCAAAGCAGATCCTCGCACACGAAGGGATCGAAATCCGGGCCCACGTCAGCCGAATCGGCGACGTCGAATCGCCGCCAGTTACCTTCGAAGCCATGGGGGAGCACACGGAGGACACCGACGTCCGCTGTGCGCATCCCGAAACCGCGGCTGAAATGCGGGAAGTCACAGAGAAGTACCAGAAACACGGCGATTCGATCGGCGGGGCGGTTTCCTTCGAGATTCAAGGGGTTCCCCGTGGCCTGGGTGCGCCCCGGTTCGAAGCCGTCGAGGCTCGGCTCGGGAAAGCGATGCTGTCGGTTCCGGCCACGACAGCGTTCGAAATCGGACTCGGTCGCGACGCAGCCACGGTTTCCGGGCTCGACCGGAACGACGAGTGGGAATTCGACGAGAACGACGACCCGACCCCCATCGAAAACGACCACGGGGGCGTCGAGGGAGGTATCACAACCGGAGAGCCGATTTACGGGGAAGTGACTCTCCACGCCCCGACCTCGATCCCGAGCAAGCAGACCACCGTCGACTGGGAGAGCGGCGAGGAGAAGACCGTGCAGGTGACCGGTCGCCACGATCCAGTCCTACCGCCCCGGGCGGTCCCGGTCGTCGAGGCAATGGCCGCCCTCACGATCACGGACTTCATGCTGCTTTCGGGCCGAATCAATCCGGACCGACTTGACGGTCAACCGGGCGAATACGACACCGATTACCACCCAAGTCGGCCCGAGTGAGTCGTCGTGGGGAATATCCGATAATTGCCTCTCGCAGCCGAGGAGTTTTAGGCGGACCACCGTCGACGCATAGCCATGCTCAAACGAGTTGCTCCAGTCGGTGAACGGAAATGACGACCGTCATCGTGCTCGCTGAGCCCCCAGTCGAAGGGGTCGCCTGTAAACAACTCGTCGAACAGACGGACCTCACACCAAATGACGGCCTCGCACTCTACGAGGCATTGGTGGCAGACACCATGGCAACCCTGGAGCAGAGTACGGTCGACATACTTGTGAATTACCCGCAAGCCGATGCTGTCCCAGGAGATTCCGAAGATATCGACCCGAAGGCAAGACTTCGCGAGTTGGCGGCAAAGGCGATGTCACCCGACCGGTTCGAGGAAATTCGGTTCGAGCCCCAGGTCGGCGGTAATTTCTCGGCGAAAGCGGGCAACGCCATCACCCATCTGATTCGAGACGAGGACGCCCAGTCCGCGACAGTTCTCGATCCGTGTGTGCCACGGCTCGCACGCTCGATAGTCGACGAAGGGGCGCTCAAACTTCGCCGGGCAGACGTGGTCCTCGGACCGGCTGCACGAGGTGACGTATACTTCGCGGGTTTCTCCGACTTGATCGACTTCACGGACGTTTTCGAGACCCAGCCCATCGAAGCCGTCACACGAGAAGCCACTGCAAATGACCTTGCTGTCGACTTCCTGCGAACGAGAGAAGTGCTGTCAACTCCGGCGGATTTGCGTGGCGTGTTGACGAGACTTACTGCGAACACCCTCGCCGGGAAGCCGCTTCCGGAGCAGTTCTGGAAGACGATTCAGGAGCGAGAAATCGAGTTGCGTGATGGGGAGATCACAAGCGCGGCGGCGGAAGCGACCGACAGTTCTTAATCCATCCCCACGTTTGCTGGAACTGTGGTGAGGTAGCGAAGCGGCCTAACGCGCCTGCCTTGAGAGCAGGTGGCTATTGTAGCCTCAGGGGTTCAAATCCCCTCCTCACCGTTTCTACCGAACACAGCGCGTGAGCCGCCAGGCTCCGCGCCACCTGAGGTTGAACGGTATCGAGGGATTTGAGCCCTATCAGACGAGCGAGCAGAGCGAGCGAGTCTGTTTTCGGTTCAAATCCCCTCCTCACCGCTTCTACAACACAGAGAGCGTGTGCCGCCAGGCACCGCTCACTTCAAGTTGAACGGTGTCGTGGGATTTGAGCCCTATCAGACGAGCGACCTACGGGAGCGAGTCTTCCTCTGGTGCAAATCCCCTCCGCACTGGTTCGACCGAACAAAAGTCGGTCGCCCGACTGCATCGTCGTCACTGATAAAAAGAACCGAAAAAACGCACTTCTCGATTACTGATTTGCCAACCGTGCGAACCCACCGTTCGGGTCCGCTCAATCAGCAGTCGGTGCCGGCGACGCGTTCGGGTCCGTCCCCGAGACGGAAATGAGGCGGTACACCACCATGAGACCGAAGACGATGAGCCCGATAGCGAGCAACGTCGCTCGAAGGTTGGGCCCCACGATCGGCGTGGCCGTGATCTCCGCGGCTTCCGGGACACCGCTTTGGGCCAGCGCATAGCCCGCGGAGTCTCCGTCCATGTACTCGACCATCCCACTCATCGATCCGCCGAAGGTGTTCAGCAGTCCGAGGATCGGCATCGCGAGGACCACGAGGCCCCCGAAGATGAGCATTCCAGCGCGTTCGACTGTCGTGATTTTTTCGTGTGTCATGAGTCTGTGTGTTAGCCGAGGATTGCTTTTGCAAATGGATGTTGGGCCCAGTCCATGCGTTCGAGATACTGGTCGACCCCCCAGACGCGACCCGCGCCGAGGATCCCGACCGTGGCGAACAGGACCAGTCCCATCATATCGCTGTTGACCAGTCCGTGGCTCCAACCAGCGTTCACGAAGTAGAAGAAGAACATCAGGAAGCCACCGAAGAAGGCAGCGAGCCTGGTGAACACTCCGAGCAAGATTCCAAGTCCGATCAGAAACTCGGCCCACGGAATCATGAAGTTCGTGAACGCGATTCCGGCGGAGTTGTTGAACAGCGCCAAGACGCCTTCCAAAATTGTTCCTTGCGACGCGAACTGGATGAACCAGGCCGCGTCGAACGGCGAACCGAGGACATAGGTCTCCCAGACCTTCGTCAACCCGGCGTGGAACATCCACCATCCGGTCACAACGCGAAGGATGAACAGCCAGTAGGCAGTCCAGGTACCGTTGACCTCCAGAGAGATATCGCCCCCCGGTAGGTAAGCCTGTATTGTTTGGGTCATTGTGTGTTGTTACGATTGTTTTTAGCCACCCCTAAAAGTAAAGGAAAGTGCCGTTTACCAGGGATTCAAATTGGTACAATACAATCCCTATGAGATTTCCTAAAAATCTTGCCCCCAAATTAATGGGTGCGTAATGGGGAATTGGGCCCCTTCGAGAATCAGTACAAACCAAAACCCGAACGCGGGGGAACCACTTTAATGACTCAGAGGTAAGGGGGTCGTATGAGCGACCGGACGCAGTCCGACTGGCCGATCGACCCCGACGGTGAGGAGGGGAGCAACGGAATGCGGCGATTCGATATGGCGATTCTCTCGAAATTCGAGCCGAAAGCGGCGTTTCCCATGACCGCCGAGGAGTTTCTGGACCGGCATGGTGCCAAACCGGTTCGGTTCAATCATCAACAGATCGTCCCCGTGTCGGAAATCTTTGATCAGGTCTCCGTGAATTCCTTTGCAACAAAAACGGAGTTCCATCACGCCGTTGGGGAGGCTATCAGGGACGGTGGGCTCTGGGAGTATCACGCAGCGCACTAATCACGACTTAGCGCGTTTCGCTCTCGATTTCGCGTTCGACTTTCTCCTGTAAGAGGTCGACAGCCGTCCGATTCGCCCCCTCAGGGATAATCAAGTCGGCCTGCTTTTTGGTCGGAGCGACGAACTGCTCGTGCATCGGCTTCACCGTCGATAGGTATTGATCGATGACCCCTTCGAGGCCCCGCCCACGTTCGACCACATCCCGTCGAATGCGCCGCAAAATGCGAACGTCTGCATCGGTTTCGACGTATACATTGAGGTCGAATAGGTTTGTGACTACCTCGTCGTAGAGTGCCAGGATCCCTTCGAGAACGATGACCGATGACGGTTCGACCGTGACACGCTCGGATTCCCGAAGGTGACGTTCGAAATCATATTGGGGCATCTCGATCACCTCACCGGACAGTAAGGTCCCGAGTTGCGATCGGAGCAGTTCCCATTCAAACGCTTTGGGGTGATCGTAGTTGACCTCCGTCCGTTCGGCAAACTCGAGATGGGAGAGATCTTCATAGTAATTGTCCAATGGAATCATCGTCACGGCCTCCCCGACGTTCTCGGTGAGCTCGCGGGCGACCGTCGTTTTGCCGGCACCGGTTCCGCCGGCAATGCCGATCGCATAGGGAGACCGCTTCATCATGCCTACTGGCGGATGCCTACAAGTTGAATGTCCCGAAATCCTGCACAGCCCAACTTGAGTGTTAACCGTTCTCACGGCTTAAGGCTACCGGGGATAGATTTTAGACCGATTCGGTGGTACATATAGATATGAGTCCACTCCCCGTCAGGGATCTCGTCTCGGGTAATTACGTCGGGGTGAGTGAATCAGACGCGGTGCTCGGAGCGGCTGAATTGATGCGGAATGCAGGACAAACGGCCGCGGTCGTTCTGCGGGGTCAAGACGCAGCCGGCGTGCTCACCGCCGGAGGGATTCTCGATCATCTACTTGAGGGAGGGGAGGTGGAGTCGACACCCGTCTCGGAAGTCATGAATTCGGATCCCCCAACCGTTGGGGCTGAGACGACGATCGGCGAGGCGACCAGACGTCTTGTCGGAACCAGGGTGAGCCACGTGTTGGTTGGGGATGGTGCCGAAGTCATCGGACTCCTTGACGCCAGAGATCTTGCGACGGCCAAACAAAGCGAGCAGGGCGGTTCGAGCCCCGAACCGGTACAGTCAGCCACCGCAGCGGAGTCGCGGGATACCGCTGTCGAAGATGGATATTCCAATCAGAGCATCTGCGAAGGATGTGGCTCGTTCTCACAGAACTTGCTCGACGTTGACGGACAACTCCTCTGTCCTGATTGTCGGACCGTCTGACGAACGGACACGGAAACGCATTTGCACGCCCAAATGAAGTGTTGGGTACATGGCGATACGGACCCTGGATGACCTGGATTTCGAGGGGACTTCGGTAGGTGTTCGGGTCGATATCAACAGTCCGCTTGCGGACGACGGGAGCTTAGCCGACGACGCACGGCTCAAAGCTCACGTAGATACTCTGACGGAACTCCTCGAACGGGGCGCCCGCGTGACCGTGTTGGCCCATCAGGGCCGACCCGGAGGTAACGAGTTCGAACCCCTGGAGACCCACGCCAGGCGGTTCGACGAGTTGCTCGACGCGCCGGTGACGTACACGGACGCTACGAGTTCCGCTGGCGCTCGTGAGGCTATCGACGGCCTCGATCCGGGGCAGGCCCTCCTACTCGAGAACACCCGCTTTTACAGCGAGGAATACATGGAATTCGAGCCAAAGGTGGCGGCTCGCACCCATCTGGTCGAACGATTGAGCCCCCATTTCGACGCCTTTGTTAACGATGCGTTTGCCGCGGCCCATCGGTCCCAACCCTCCCTCGTCGGCTTTGCGCACACCCTCGAGGCGTATGCCGGCCGTGTCATGGAGCGGGAAATCAACGTCCTGGGGAACATCAATGAAACCCCGACACCACGAGCCTATGTAGTCGGTGGCGCGAAAGTCCCGGACGCGATCAGAATTATCCGCCACGGCATCGAGGCAGATCTGGCTGACGAAGTCTACACTGCCGGGCTCGTCGCCAACGTCTTTCTCATGGCCGACGGTGTCGACCTCGGGGAAGCGGCCGCAGATTACATCATGGAAAAAGACGTCTGGGATCAAATCGACCGCGCTGCGGCCCTCCTCGAAACCCATGGCAACCAAATCCATCTTCCAGTAGATGTTGCAGTTACTCGCGGAAACACTCGGACAGAAGTCCCTATCGAAGCCCTTCCAACCCCCTCGGACGGGGACGTAATGGACATCGGCAGCGAAACCGTCGAGCAGTATGCGACCTATCTCGATTCGATGGGGACGGCCATTCTCAACGGCCCGGCCGGGGTTTTCGAAAATGAGGCCTTTCAACTAGGCACAAAAGGACTGTTCGAGGCAGTCGCGGATACAGAGTATAGTGTCGTGGGTGGTGGAGATACAGCCCGGGCCATCCGAAAGTTCGACATCACCGGGTTCGACCACGTCAGCACTGGCGGTGGCGCCGCGCTCGCGATGCTCACCGGGCAGAACTTACCGGCGATCGACGCGCTCGACTCCTGATGGACTACGACATCGCGGCCGCCGACTCGGAAGATCTCGACGAAGTGCTCGAGTGTTGGATCGAACTCGTCGAGGGTCAACGGGAATACGGCTCGCACATCGAGGCCGAGTCCAATCGAACAATAGCTAGGGACCTCCTGGGCCAATACATCACTGGAAACATGCTCGCTGTTGCCAGACCAGCGAATGGGGATGTAGGCGAGGACCTGTTGGGATTCGTAATGTACTACCGGGAGAACGGTGTCTATTCCCAAACTTCTACTCGGGGGGTCATCGAAAACGTCTATGTGAAGTCGGCGGTTCGGGGGAGTGGAATCGGATCGGCGTTGCTTTCCTATGCCGAGTCCGAACTCGAAGACCGGGGCGTGGACGTCGTCGGGCTCTCCGCAATGGCTGAAAACCAGTCCGCGATCGACTGGTACCGGGATCTGGGCTATGAAGCGCACCGACTCGTTTTGGAGCGAGACCTCGATGCGGAGTGACCGGCAGAGGGGAAGGTGTAAACGGACTGATGAAGTATTTTACATCGTGGCTAGTCTGTTACGTTTCCGGCGGTCTACGGATTCCTGGTCGGTGAACAAGGTCCGAGACCGGATTTTCCGATCACTTGATGATGCACTCGGAGCAGAGATGTCGACCCCCTGGTTTGCCCCACCGGACGGGTACGAGGCGCGGCGATTCGAAATGGACAACGGAGATATTGCGCTGTTCGCCTGGAACGACCACCAGGCGTACTGGATGGGTAATACCGAGACTCCGCAGATCCTCTGGCGTACTGCCAAATTTGACTTTGCGAGTGTGCCCGAGGGGATCGCCGACTGGGCCGAACGGGAATTGCTTGCCCAACTTCACGAGGAGTCGCCGTGGCTGATCGAATACCCCCATCTCTCCTGGTATTTCCTGCCGGTCTTTCTGTCAAAGGACGGTCGGGAGACCTCGCGTGAGTTCTTCAAAACCCACGCAGCGGGATTCCCGATCGAAGATGCTGATCCCGCACTCGAATTTTACGAGTCGTTTCTCGCGACCGGGGTTCTGGATGAGTACCGGCATCTCATGGCCGGGAAACTCGGGACTTCCGAAGGGCTCAATTTGATACGGATGACCGCAGCCATGGGCGAGTTCAACGCCGCATATCTCTTACACACCGCCGGCTACAACTTCGAACCCGAGGCACCGGTCTCGACAGGCCATTCACTCGATTTTCGAGTCGAAACAGCTCAGGGGGCCCATCTCGCCGAGGTCACCCACCCGGCCCCACCCCATCGACGCTCCACGAGTTCTGCGGTCGAGTCAGTCAAACGAACAGCAGAAACCAAAGTCGATGGCCAACTGGACGCTCATGGTGGGGGTGTCCTTCTGCTCGTTGATTGTACGAGTTTTACCGACGAAGAGTGGGAGCACGTCGAAGCAGCGGAGCCAACGGTTGGGCATCGCCCGGCGATTGTGTATCGGCTTCGTGCCGATGGCAGCGTCGCAGGCTACGGAGATGGACGTGTTCCCCTAAACCTCGGCATCCTCGATTGAGTCCCCCCCCCCCGCGCTGAAGCGAGAGGCTATCTCCTCTCCGTTCCGTAATTCTGGTCCGGTCCCTCCGCTTTTATTGTCCCTTGGTACCAAAGAGCATGCATGAGTGGTCAAATCCGTCGGCCCCAGACCAGGCGGTGTCTCCGGTGTGAACGCGAGGAAGTATGGGACGGTGACATGGGCGCCTGGCGGGTCGAAGGGGATATGGGGAATGTCTATTGCGTTCACGAGTGGAACATTACGAACGGATTCAACCCCGTCATCGAGTGAGCTCTCGGTGAATTGAAACCACGGGCCCTCTTAGAGCACAGTGTGTCCAAGCGTCGCCATGATCGCCTGACACGAACGGCGACAGCGTCCGGGAATTCGCTGCATCACTGGCGATCAGCCAAGTCACTATGGGTCGTCGCCAGGAATTACGCCGCAATCGTCGTAGCAAGACACTCGCCGAGTCTTCGGCTGAAAAACTGGCTTTTCAGACGGCTCGGAATGTCAGTCGAGGACGGTGCCCGGTGGGCCCTCGAATCAACACCCGACGTCTTCTTCCCGGAACTCATTACCGTGAAACAGGACGCGATTATCGGCTACGATACGACCATCCTCTGTCACGAATTTCTCCAGAACGAATACCGGACCGGGCCGGTCACGATCGGGACTGAAGCCATGGTCGGCGCAGGCGCAATCGTTCTCCCAGGTGTGGAAATCGGAGCCGGAGCCAGTGTTGCTGCAAACTCGCTGGTCACAGAGGACGTGCCCCCAGAAACGACGGTCGCTGGAGTTCCCGCAGAACCCGTCGAGTGATCAGTCCCGAATCATCGTGGCCCCGTTTTTGAGGACGAGATGGTTCGGGACGAGAAACACCCGCCCATCAGCTTCGATCGAGGTGACGAACAAATCGATTTCCTGAACGACCCCTTCACGCTCCCCGATGGCCACGCGATCGCCGATGCTAAACGGTTGGACAAGGAGGAGATAGAGACCAGCACCCGCCGACGCAAGCAACTGATGGAGTGCCGTGGTAACAAAAACGATCCCGGCGAGGAGGTACGCCCCGAGCAAGATGATGAGAACCCCCACGGCGACCCCAATCTGGGCCAAGGCCAACAAGATCGCGATGAAGATCACCGTATACCGTAAAATCCGGCCAATGAGAGTTATCTCTGGGAATTTGACCCCTTTGAGTCGTTCGTCCACGAACATCTCGACTTTGTCGCCGACGAGGAGTCCACCCATGATAACAAGCACCGCAAGTACGTATGATGGGAGCAAATCAAACGCCCGAGAAATCAACACACTCGTTTCCACCAATTCTGCCATCTGCAGACTGAGGACGACTGTAAACGCGTAAATCAACCACGCCGACCCTCGAGCGAGAATCGTGACGGTTTCGGTTCCGAAGTTCCGTGCCGTTCGTTCGAGGCTCGTCCCCTCGACGGCATCTTTCAGTCCAATTGCCCCGAGAATCCGTCGATTCAGTTGCCCGAGGACGTATCCACCGCCGAAGCCAATGAGCAAAATCACCCCGGCCCAGAGATACCGCGTCTCAATGGCCTGAACGACGTTCAAATCCGCCATCAGTACGCCTCCGGATCTAACTCCAGTACCAGATCGCCGCTTTTGAACGCCCGAACGAGTCCGTCACTTTCGCTCAACACGATGGCGACGGCGCCAGTATCACGGGTAATCGCCCCGGCGGCCATGTGGCGGGCACCGAGTCCTTTCGGGATATCGACCCCTTCCGCCGAGGGTTCGAGGTATCGGTACGCCGAGACGATTTTCCCCGAATCCGAGATGACGAAAGCCCCATCCAGGCGAGAAAACTCCTTGAGCATCACGTTGACGATGTGATCTCCAACATGCACGTGAGATTTCTCGAACGGGTTGTAGGACAGAGGCCGGGACTTGGTCATGACGTTACCGGCGTCCCCAACGACGAACAGGGCTCCGACCGGCTTGCCTTTCTGCCCCTTTCGTCCCAGTTCTATGGCTACGTCGAAGGTGTCCCGAATGACCGATGAATCTGCCCGCGAAGTGGTGAAGAGATCGTAGATTCCGTGGGTTCCTTCCTGCACACGAACACGGGCCACCATGTCTCGCTCGTCACCGAACAGGCTCAGCACCGCCGCAATTTTGTCCCCTGGTTCGACGAGTTCCTGTTCCCTCGCGCCCTCCATCGCAAACCGGATGTAATCCGTGACCCCATCGAAATCCAGTGGGACTTCCACGAACTCTGTCGCCTCGACGTCGTTTTCCGTGTCAACGACGACCAACGAAAGTTCCTCGATAGCTGTGGCTGCCTCGTACTCCGAGCCAGTCGGGGAGAAGAGAAAGAGCGCATCGATATCGGCGACGATGTCATCAATGAGGTCACAGATTTCGCTCATTATGTCAACGAAAGCAGCCAGTCCTCAAAACGTTTGTGCGGTATTCCCCCCGACCAAACCAGTTATTTCCATGCCGATACAATCGGAAACTGTCCTTGAATGAGTATTGACAACATACACCTTACCGACTGGACGTCCTTCGACGGCACAGAAGCACCACCGGGAGACCCCGATCTCAGCCTCGTCCATTTGAGCGATCTCCATGGGCAGTTGGGGCCGGCCAACCAGGTGTTCTACGAGACCACTCGTGGATCCGCACCGATCGAGTTCGGGTCCGAGGGCCGGGTCGTCCGACCGGTTCGAGGTCTGGCAACCCACGTCTCGAAGATCGAGGAGTTGCGGAACACACGGGAAACGCTCGTTTTGATGAGCGGAGACACGTTCCACGGCACCGCAGAAACGACGTTTACGAACGGCGAGATCATGCTCGAGCCGATCACCGAACATGTCAAGCCCGACGTGTATGTCCCCGGAAACTGGGACTTCGGCCACGAAGGAGCGGTGGATGGCTCTGCGCTCGACCTGTTCGACGCACTCAACGCGCCGACTCTCGCCACGAATCTGACCGACACCGAAGGACGGCAACTGTACGATGGGTTCGCGCTCTTCGAACGGGCCGGGCATACTATCGGGGTGGTCGGAATGACGAATCCGTACATCGATCGCATGGCCCCCGCCTTCCATGAAGGGAAATACGAGTTCGGAAAATCACCGGTTATCCTGGATCAGACTGCTCGTGCCGCTCGGACCGCTGGGGCAGACTTCGTCGTGGCCGTCACGGAGATCGGACTTCCCTGGATGGTACAAGCCGCAAAGGACTTCGAGAGTGTCGACGTCGCACTGAGCGCCCATACCCACGAATACACATACAAACCGATTCAGATTGCCCCGACCGAAACCATGGTGATCGAATCGGGGATGGGAGAGGCCCTCGGGCGAGTCGATCTCCGGTTCGACGAAACCGGACCAGCCTACAGACACGTCCTCTATGCGTTCGTCGATGATGTGGGATATACCCCGCCACCTGACGAGGCGACTGCCGAAACGATCAGGCACCTCAGGGCACCCTTCTTCGAAGAAAACCCCTCGTTCGAGCGAGGTGGAGTGACCCTTGACAGACCGTTGTCGACGGTCGTTGGAGAGACCAAACAGGAACTCGCCAGACAGTCGTTCCTCGAAAGTGCGTGGAATACCCTTTTCAACGATGCGCTACGGTCGACATTCGATGCCGACCTCGCAGTTTCACACGGCAATCGCTTTGGCCAGGCCATCCCTGCCGGGGAGATCACACTCGGGAATGTCTACACCTTCTATCCGATGACCGCACCGATCGCCGTAGGTGACGCCTGGGGGCAACAACTCTATAGCCACGTTGAAGACTACCTTATCGACAACTTCACGTCCCACATATACGATCAGGAGGACGGTCGAGTCAGAGCCTTTTCATCCAACGTCGAGTTGGTCGTCGATCCGGCCGCCAAGCGAGGCCGGCGACTCGTCTCGATGCGAATCGATGGCTCCGAGATCGACCCGGAAGAAACCTATCGGGTTGCGTCGTTCCGTCGCCCTGGTGCTCCCAAACGTGATCTCGGTGGCTGTAATTTCCCATTCAGAAACATCGAAACAAAAGAGACGATCCCCGCGACCGTGCTCAGTGACTATCTCGAAACCCACACACCAGTTGAGTATGAAGTCATGGACCTCGTCACGACCCCTGATTCCGGAGGGACCGTCCAAAATACACCTGCTGAGGGACCGTACCCGTTCATCCAGCCAGGCGTCGACTATGCGGACGGGACCAAGTACATAGAAACTTCGATGATCCCAAGAGCTTTCGATCACCCGAAGCCGAACGGTGACTAGCCCTCCCAAGGCGAATACCTGAGTTAGCCCGTCATCACCACCGGTCGATCCGCTGCCTGAACGACGTCACTCGCCGTACTCCCGATCAGTACCTTCGTGACTCCGGTCCGTTTTCGACCCGACATTACGATTTCGTCCATTACTCCCTCGCGTGCCATGTCAAGAATCTCCCCACTGACCGGTTTTCCCGCCCGAACAGTTCGATTGACGGTTATCTCCCACCCTTCGAGTCTGTTGGCAGCCCGAACAGCACTCTCGTTCCCTTCGAAACCGCTCTCATTGGTTACCTTTGCGTCTGAACGAGGGAGGACATAGAGGACAGTTACCTCCAACTTTGCCGGTTCAACTGGTAAGTTAAGAACGTACGCTGCCTGGGCCTCGGTTCGGTGCTTGTTCATATCCGCTGGGAGAAGAATGTGGTACACGTCCACACTTTCACAGCCCACGTGTGAAATAACGATAGGCACTCGCGGGATCGCCTGCACATTACCCACCGTCCCTGCGGCGTGTGAATCCGTTTCGAGCAATAGTCGTTCTACTCGGATCCGTAACAGTCTTGCCCGAACGCCTCGATTTCTGGTCACCTGGGCAATGAAGCTCATTTGAGCAGACTGTTGGTCCCAACTCAATCCCCGCCTACGAGTTATGTCAGCAACACTTTCGGATCGCGTTGACGCCATTGAGACAGTTGTTTTGATCGCCATTGGCGGATTTGCCGGATCGAATTTGCGATTTTTCGTTGGTTACCTCGGCCCGGACCTCATCACCACGCTCGCTGTGAATACAGTTGGAAGTTTCCTGCTCGGGTTTGTGATTTACGAAGCCCTCCAAACAGATGCCTTGTCGACTGAAACACGGCTTCTCGTATCGACCGGCTTTCTCTCATCGTTTACCACCTACAGTACCTTCGCACTCCAGTCAATACGGTCGGAGCCGGTTTTGCTCGGGCTGAACGTGCTCGGGACCTACGGACTCGGGTTCCTCGGTGTGCTCGTTGGTCGGGCGGTTGCAAATCAAGTTGAACGATGGTGGGGACAATGATTCCGCTCGAACCCGCCCATCTGGTCGGAACAGGTGGTGCACTTGGGGCGCTCCTTCGGCAGTACGTGAGCTCTCGTGTCGATGGGAGTGAACTGCCCGTGGGGACCGTTACGGTAAATATACTCGGAACCTTTCTGCTCGGATTTGTGACGTTCCTCGGTATGGAAACTGAGTGGCTTTTGCTCCTCGGAACGGGTGTGGCTGGCTCATTTACCACCTTTTCCTCTTTTTCCGTCGAGACGGTCAGACTTTGGGACACCGGAGAGCGGTTTCGGGCGGTCGGAAACGCAGTCGGGACGTTTCTTGGTGCCATGTTTGCACTCGGACTCGCATGGGGCGCTGTTCAACTCATGAACCTGCTAATCTGAGTCTCTGCCCAAATATTCGTCCAGGTAGGGGCACGAATCGTGGGTCCCCGAACGATTAATTACGGTGGACGAGAAGAGCTCATTGGTGACATGACTCATGGTCGACCACGAAGCCATCATCGACCGGTACTACGAGGAGATGTTCACCGAAGGTGACACTGACGTCGCGGAGCAAATCCTCGCGGAAGACGTGAAATATCACGGACCACGCAGTGTCACGCCCGGAACGCTTTCCTCCATCAGCCAGGTCAAAGCATTCGTCAAGCGGTATCACAGTGCGTTTCCAGATATCGAATACGAAGTGGAGACGACGTTCGGTGAGGGCGATGAATACACCGTCAGGTGGAATTCGGAGGGCACCCAGACGGAGAAACTCTTCGGGATCGAAGGGGATGGGGAGGAGTTCTCCGGAACGGGATTGAACATGTTCCAATTCGAGGACGAGAAGATCACGGAAGTCTGGTCCTACTGGGACACGCTTGGCATGGTTCGAGAACTGGGGCTTGTCTCGCCAGTCGGTCTTGGACCGAAAGATTGAGGGCTGATCGCCAGTAGTACTGATGGTCGAGCAGCGGGACCCCGGGACAGTTCTTCAGCACTATTTTGGTCGTCCCAGGGCGAGACAGAGATATGGAGGATCTTTCCCACCCGTTCCTCGACGACTTACAAACGTATCCCGGCGACGTCGACGTCCATGTGTCACCGGGCGCGGATTACGAGACTGACGGCTACAGATCGACCAATATCGAAACGGGAAGCCATGCCGGCACCCACGTCGATGCACCCGCCCACATTCTTCCGGGGGGAAAGACTCTGGCCGAGTACTCGGTTGAAGAGTTCGTCTTCGAGGCAATTAAGGTCGATTGCCGAGATCTGGAGGCCCGCGAGCGGATTCCGGCAGACCGAGTGCCAACAGACGAATCCGCAGATTGTGTCGTGTTTCAGACGAACTGGGACGAGCACTGGGGGACAGACCGGTATTTCGACCACCCGTATCTCAGTCCCACGGCTGCGGACCTGTGTGCGGAACGCGGGTTTGCTATCGGTACTGACACGCTCAACCCCGACCCAACTCCGACACTCAATGCCGATACCGACGAACCAGATGGCTTTCAGGCACATGACGCCATCCTCGGTGTGGAGAACCTGATTTTCGAGAACCTGACCAACCTCGAAGCGGTCCCGGCGCGGTTCGAACTCCGAGCCTATCCACTGCCGCTGCAGGTCGATGGTGCTCCGGTTCGAGCCGTCGCCGTCCTGGCCTGAACGCAGCGAATTTTGGACCCACCCACCCATTCTTAGGCCCTCGCGTTCGAAGTGGCTCCTGCCATGGCTCACGACCACGACGTGTTGATCATCGGTGGCGGACCCGCCGGGCTTACGGCCGGAATATTCACCGCCCGCGCCGGGTTAGACACAGTGATCGTCAACGACGGTGAACCGCTCCTCCGACGGAACGGCCATTTGGAGAACTACCCCGGCTTCCCAGGCGGGGTAAACAGTCGCCTGCTCCTGGACATGATGGCCGACCAGGCTAAGCGCTCGGGTTGTTCGCGTCAGGAGGCACGAATCGTCGATCTCGAACAAGCGTCCGGTGGATTTCGTGCCTCAACTGCCGAGGATTCAACGGTAACGGCACAGTTCGTCGTCGCTGCGACGAAAAACACGGTCGATTTCCTCAGCGACATCGAAGGTCTCAAAATCCGTTCGCGAGGAAAAGATTTCGTCGAATCTGACGACCGTGGGAGAACCGGTGTCGAAGGACTGTACGCTGCTGGCCGGCTCGCAATGCAACCGTACCAAACGATTATCGTCGCTGGTCACGGTGGGTCTGTGGGTGTCGCCGTCGTCGAGGATTCAGACGTCAATTTCTATCACGATTGGACCGCCCCGGAAGGCTACTTCACCGGACGGGGGCGAGACGTCCCACCGGGATGCGAGGAGATTTCGCCCGAGGAGCGACGGGACCGAGAAGCCGAGTCCCTGGAGGTTATGCAAACGTATTTCGCCAACCCACATCCGGAAGAACCGACACAACATCCAAACGTTAGGGGAAAAGACTGAGTTTTCGGGGCTGAAACCAGGCGCCGTTCACCGTTTGATTTCAAACCCGTCGAGGCCCATGGGTTCCTCTATCGAGACGGAGACGTCAGTGACCGAAGCGGCCGGACTTCCTTCGTGACACCACTCGATCATCGAGTCGAGGGCTGCCTCTGGCCCTTCGAATACTGCCTCGACACGGCCGTCATCCAGATTCTTTACCCACCCATCGACTCCCCGTTTCCGGGCCTGGTCCCGGGTGGTAGCTCGGTAGAAGACCCCCTGTACCGTCCCGGAAACAAACACATGCACACGGGTGCGGTCCATGACTGGCTCTAAGAAGAGTGCATAAATAATTCCCCGCGTCCGATTTTGGGACGGTCCCCGACATCGGTTCGACTAACGCGTCTCGGTCTCTCCCGTCACTCCATCCGTTGTCCTCCGTTAACAGGTGTATATGTCCCGGTCACGAATTTGGCCGGGTCCCCGGCAAACGCCACAATGGTCGGTGCAACGTCCTCCGGTTGTGCGACGCGCCCGAGCGGCGTGGACCGAGAAACGTGTTGTCGAACCTGGTCGTCAATTGATTCCCTCGTAGCATCTGTTTCGACGAGTCCCGGGGAAACGATGTTCGCTGTAATGCCGTGCTCCCCATATTCCTGAGCGACATATCTGACGAAAGCGTTCAAGCCAGACTTCGCCACGCCGTGGGCGACCGACGAGGTATCCGGGGTTTTCGAACGGCCGCTTGACACGAAAACCAGCCGTCCGTGTTCCTGTTCAACCATTCCAGGGAGCACCGCCTTCGTCAGCGTGAATGCTGCACGCAGTTCGGAATCGATCTTCGAGGCCATCTCGTCCCACGAGATGTCGGCAATCGGCTTATGCGCGAACGGGAGGTTTGCGTTGTTGACGAGGATGTCAACGGACCCAATTTCCGTTTCGATGTCCGAAACCATCGCGTCGACGTCCGCCGGTTCAGTCACATCCGCCTGAATGACAAGGCTCCGTCCTCCTCGGTCTTCCACGGCGCTGGCCACTCTTTCGGCTGCGTCCCTATTTGAGAGGTAATTGATGACGACGTCTGCCCCGGACGATGCGAGTTCCCGCGCCGTTGCAGCCCCAATCCCCCGGCTACTGCCTGTCACCAACGCGATCTGGTCGCTAAGTTCCGTGCCCATACCCGCTGTTACTAAGCATCGTTTCTAAAAGGTTCTTGGTGCAAATGGTCGGGGATCTCCTGGATTGGCTTCAACTAACTCGAACAACCGCCAGACTACAACCCTGATTGAGGGACCTGACCGACAATAGTTTGATACCGCGAGTCCGGAACCTCCCGAACCTCCACGCCGACAAACCCGGCTTCCTCAAGCGCGGATCGATACTCGGATTCCGTATACGTGTTGCCCACGTCCGAGATAGCCAACATGTGGAGGCCGAATCGGTCGGCGACTTCGGAGCGTCCACGGACCCATTCGGCCCCGACAAACGTACCGCCGGGATCGAGTGCGTCGAACGCATTCGCGAAGTACTCCTGGATCTCAGCCAGCGTGAGCGACACAGTCATTCTGGCGCTGAACACGAGATCGAATCCAGTCGGGAGGGAGTCTCTTGCATCGCCGACCACCACGTCGAGTCCCTTTTCACGATGGTGATCTTCGAGAAAGTTCAGCACTGACTCCCGATCGACCAGCGTCACCTCGGCCCCGCGACGGCCGAACTCGGCGGCGAACCGTCCCGGGCCACCTCCAACATTGAGGACCCGATCCGGCCTGGGATGAGCATGCTCCGCTGCCGTCACGATCGATCGAACTGTCGACTCGCCGACGGTAGCC
Source organism: Halodesulfurarchaeum sp. (assembly GCF_036626455.1). Taxonomy (NCBI): domain Archaea; kingdom Methanobacteriati; phylum Methanobacteriota; class Halobacteria; order Halobacteriales; family Halobacteriaceae; genus Halodesulfurarchaeum; species Halodesulfurarchaeum sp. Next base: position 76,042 of record NZ_JAZKRK010000002.1, read on the forward strand.
ATGCCACCCATATAGTTGCGAAATTCCTCGTCGCTGAACGTCGAGGAATACGTTCCCCGCATCTTCTCGGGGAGATGCATGTAATCTTCGAACGTGTCGACGCGATGGGGAAGGATACCGCGCTCCAGCGGCCGCGTCTCTGGATCGAAGCCCCGAAGCCGCCCCGTGGGTTCGTAGGTCTCCCCGGTCACCTGTGTATAGCCCAAATCTGCGAGCGCGTCGAGCACTGTCGACGCGGCTCGCTCCGTGATCCCTGTTCGTTCGACTATCGCCTCAGCGTCAGTAACGCCGTCAAGCAACGCCTGAATCACACCGGTCTCCCGACAGGCCCACAACAGGAAGACCTCCGAATGTTTGTCATATATCGCGTCAGTACCCATAGCCCCCCGTTTCGGTGTCGGCGATAAAAATCTCCCGAGACGCGTCACTGAGGATTCAGGCGACCTATGGCGCCTATCCTACTCGGTGACCTCAAAGACCATATGAGAGGCGGGTAGCGGTCGAACAGGGTGATTGTCGAGATACGACAAGTGCGGACGGATTTCGAATTCGGGCTCATCGTCCTCCATCTCGAATATCGCGGGATAGACGTCGATGAAGTGATAGCCCGGGTCCCCACTGGCCGTAAGCACGGTCCTGACGGTGGGACTTCGCAGATCCTCACTGGCACCGCAGGCATAGCCCAACGGCTTGTTGTCGTACACGAAGTACGGCGCACTCTCATATGCCGTCCAGCCGATACCGGAAAGTTCGATCTCGATCTCGGTCCCAACCGGACCGCTCGTTGGTTCGAAGGTTTCGATCGATGGCTGCATCATAAACCCGGTTTGGGCGACTGACTGCCCATCGACTTCTGCGACGATCGGCCTCGTCGATCCCTCCGCGGGTGGGATCTCGATTTCGACCTGGAACTGCCCGTCCGAATCCGCCTTCACGGACGGCAAAACACCCGGTCTTGCAGTGGGAGTGACGTTGATCCCGCGAATCCCTTCGCCCACATGCTGATACCACTGGAGATCGACCGGCGTGTTCGCGGGAAAGTCCTGGCCGGTAATAACCGCCTGCGTCCCAGCCTGCCCACACTGGGGTGCGATCACCAGATCAGCCACAGTCTCCTCATCGAGATCAAGGAGATGCTCCTCTAGCGGTTCTTCCTCGAAGAGTTCATCGACCCACGATGTCGCCGGAACCGAGTCAGGAGCGCTCACAGTGACTGTCCAGGCGTTTTCCCGTTCGCCACCGACCGATCCAAGAGGTGATTGGGTGTTGTTTGCAACAAACGGGACCCCACGATAATTGCGCCAAACCTGAATGACGTGCTCCCCGGGTGGCCCGACGGCCTTGACGGGCACGGTCGCAGTGCCTCGGTTTTGAACCCCGGTCATGAACCCGAGGTACCCATTATCCCATGACACTTGGAAGTTTGACATCGTCACGTCCGGGCCAATCCCGTACCCCCGGAGCACGAACGATTTACCCATCGGGGCCGTCGTTCGGTCCAGTTCAAACCACGGTGTGATCTCGAATTCGGTTCGAGCCACGGCTTCGTCTTCGGCCGTCGCCGTGATCGCGTGGCCCCCACCGTAATCCTCCGGAATCGTCCAGGTCTTGTCGAATCGACCCTCTCCGTTCGTTCGCACGGCCCCAATGAGGACGTCCCGTGGCTGATACTGGGTCCCAGTGAGCCGATAGCCCTCGATGACGCCCCAGCTGCCGTCGACGGTATGCCAGGTCAGATCATATTGCTGATCCGGCGGAAAGTTACGCCCGTGAATGATGATTTCGTCCGCGACGTAGCCTTCCTGCTCATTCAAAAACAGTGTTCCAGGTGTATTCGCCTCCACCCGGGTCTCTGCAAGTCGATCCTGTAAATCTGAAGAAAGGTTGGAATCCCCGTCCATGGATTCCCTTCGCTCTGGGTGCCGATATAACTAGGTCCCGTTTGCTCAATTGACTCGCGGGTCAACCGCTCGACGTCTCGAGTCCCTTCGTTCGGCCCCGCCTCACTGCTCACGGGTCGCTCCGCTCCCCGTTCGTCTTTTTCGAGACACTCCCTTCGGTCGTGTCTCGCTATGCGCGGGACAGGATTCGAACCAGAGGAAGACTCGCTCACGTCGTTCGCTCGTCTTCCAGGGCTCGAATCGCTGTCCTGCTCGTTCGCTGCCGGTGGTCGCTCACTGCGCGGGACAGGATTCGAACCTGCGGACCCCTATGGGACAGCGTCCTAAGCGCTGCGCCGTTGACCACTTGGCTACCCGCGCTCTAGTCTTTCTTTCTCGGGCGTCCCAATAAGACTCACGAGAAGCAACGGCGGGCAAACCGTTAACCATGTTCGCGAAAAACTGTCGGCTATGTATCGGGCTGGGGCCGAACGAGCCGAAGCCGAGACACTCGCGGCGCTTGATCGTGTTGCCGAGCGCCTCGAGCTGAGCGGTGAGGCCCGCTCGGTCGCCCAGGAACTGTTTCTCTCAGAACGTCCGACCGCAGACCGTTCCAAAGACGCGCTCCTCGCGGCAAGTATCTATGCTGGCTCACTCATCGCCGGCGACCAGCGGTCGCAAGTAGCAGTTGCCGAGGCCGCTGATGTCTCACGACTGACGATTCAGGCTCGCTGGCGCGAATTACTCGAGGAAGCCGGTTTCGAAACCCCGTCGTGGTGAGTTAGCGACGTGCGGACGCACCGTTTTCCCGGCCCGTACGGTCCGGTGTCAGATTCCCGTGTTCGTCGATCTCGCCCTTGACGATCCGAGTGCTCGATATAATATCCCCGTCTTCAGCCAAAACTCTGTCCACAACGACGATCCGAAGGGGCTCAAGGTCCCGATCACGGCGGATCTCGTTGATCCGTTCCCCGCCTGCCTGCGTTTCGGGCGTGACAATGAGGGCTTCGTATTGCGGTTCGACAGCAATACCCGTCGGTTTGTCGAGTTTTCGAACCTCACATTCACGGTCGTAGTCCGCTGCCTGCTCGGCGAGTTCATCCCCCAAATCGGCTTTTCGCTCCTCGAACGGCCGGATGTATCGGGGTTCGTGACGCGTCTCGGGGGCCAGGCCGTCGCTTGTCAATCCCACCGTCAGATCGCCAATCTCGAAGCCACGGCGAAACAGTCGTCGATGTCCATCGTGGATGGGATCGAATGTCCCCCCCAGTGCCACGTCCATGCTCCGCGGGATGGTTCCCGTGCGTTTAGAGGTTGGGTTTGCCACTCTCCGCGGACGTCCGGGGCGGTTACTCTTCGCTCTCCGCTGGCTCTTCCTGGACTTCGATCTGTACCGGTTCTGCCTCCGGTTCTGTGTCCTCCGAGCGGCGCTGGTCCATCGTGAAGATCGTATTGAGTTCCGACTGGACGCGCCCGACGACACTTCCGACCAAATCACTCGGCGCGATCGAGCAATACTCGTACGGGTTGTTCCCAGCCCCTTCGCTCTCCCGTTTCCGACGTTCGACGATTTCTTCCTCGGCCAGCTCTGCCAACGCTTCCCGGACGGTACTTGGATAGAGTCCAGTCCCTTCGGCCACCTCCTCGCTCGTACTCCAGGGGTCTTGTCGGAGATAAACATAGATACGACCCCGGGTTTCAGTATCCAGGACCCAGGACAGGATGTCGATGACGCGGCTATCGATTTCGTCGACGGCTCGATCCGCCCCAGCTTCGAGCCGATCCCGTGCACCCCGACCCTCCGGTGTCTCCTCCGTCTCTTCGGCCGTCTCGTCAGTATGTTCCGTCTCGACGTCGATCGACTCACCTTCCACGTCTGTCGCCGTTCTCTCCACGTCCGCTGTCTCGGTCGATTCGTCGATGTCGTCGGCCGTGTCTTCTTCGTTCATGTTGTCTCTACGAGGACAAAAGTGGCGAGTGCGGTTAAATCCTCGGCTCGATGAGGAGTGCTTCCCGCAGCGCAGCAGCCCCTGATTCCTCGAGGATGCGACGCTGGCGCTCCGCCCCGCTTTCCGCGTCGTACATGTCTTTGAGACCTGTCACCCCGAGGCGGTCGGCTTCCCCGTCCACGATTTCACCGACCGACGGTGTCGATCCATCCGGTTGAATCAAGTCCGCTGTCTGTCCATATCGGGTCGCGCGCCACTTGTTTTCGTCGAGGAGTTCCCGGCGGAGGTCAGTCTGGGCCGCACCGTCTTCATACCGGGCTGCCAGATCCAGAACTAACGCGTGGACATATTCGACGAGCGCGTCGACGTGGCCCACACGGTCCTGGGAATCCGGAATTCTGACCTCGACCGTTCCGATTCCAGTATGCGGTCGGACGTCGTACCAGAGTTCTCCCGAATCCTTGATGGAACCCGTCTTGAGCATTTGTTGTTCGAAATCCCGGTATGCTTCGTAGGTCTCAAAGGCCGTGGGCATCCCCGTGTTGGGTAAATTCTCAAAAATCTTGGCCCGTGCCGAGCTGAGCCCAGTGTCAAAGCCATTCCAGAACGGGGAGTTCGCAGAAAGGGCAAGTATGAGTGGAAGGTATCGACGGATCTCGTCGCTGATCCAGACTGCCTTGTCCGGGTCATCAACTCCCACATGGACGTGGAGTCCAGCAGTCGTATTCCGATGTTGTGGATACTGGATCCGATCGAGTTGCGAGCGATATCGTGGCTTCTCGGCGTGTTCCTGCAACCGCCAGTCCGCTGCAGGATGAATCCCGGCCGCCGCGATCTGAAACCCGTGTTCGGCAGCGTATTCCTGGAGTGTCTTTCGGATCGTCCTGACCGCTTCCGGGGCTTGTGCTGGCGAGTCGAGTTTTTTGGTTCTGGTTTCGATGACGAACTTGAACAGTTCGTGATCCACATCACCAGTAATCGGCTCCGGCGCGTCGTTTTCGTAGACTAACTGGTCGGAACCTGCAGTCGGAACGCCGTCGCTGTCCACCACGAAATACTCTTCTTCGACCCCAACCGTCCCCAACTCGTCGAAGACGGTTCCAGACCAGTCCGGCATCGGTCGAATCGATGGGTGGTCGACGTAAATAGTTCTTGAAGTCGGCCATCTTTTCGGTGCGTCGAACGGCAGTGGACCTGGGTTTTCCTTACGCAGGTGTCGCAATCACCGCCAAATGATCATCGTGGAACGGTTCGAGATGCGTGGTATCCAAAATCTCGTACGTGGATTCGAGTGTTGCGATCGAATCCTCGAACACTGCATCAGGATCTTGGGTGACGTCTTCACTGCGGGCTTTGATAGCGAGAACAAGTGTTCCATCTCCTGCGAGGAACTGCGCATTCCCGTTCGCAACTCGGGCTTGGCCTGTCGTCGCGACGTCTTGGATCAGGACATCGAGTCCGTGTTCGACCACGTGGGCGTACGTTGCGGGCTGTCGCGCATCTGCAAGCAACGGAAACAGGTTAGGTCGAGATTCCACGACGGACAGCAGATCTCTGAGTGGGCGGGGGGCGAACTCCACCGCGTAGGTCGGTCCAGCCATGTCAGCAACGTGGCTCACTGTCGTGCCCGATGCCGCCCCAAGGTAGAGAACCCCGTCACCGCCTTCCAGTCCCGTTTCAAGGCCCAGTTCAAGCATCGCCCCGAGTTTTGACCGGTGTGGGTCCCACTGTCGCCACCCATCGGTCGTCGGTTCGCCGTAGACCGGATCGCCCCGCGTGGCTAATGCCGATTCATCGCCAAACTGTCGCCGTTCGACGCCCGCAGGCAAACTCATTGGTCCTCACCTCCGGCCCGAATCGCTTCCATGCGGTCATCGAGTTCGGCCTGAAGTGGCGAATGACCCTCGCCTCGGTAGTGATCGATGCGGGCGGCGATGGTGAGTTTACCGGCCAGCGCTCTGGCCGCGGAGCCCCGCTGTTCCGGCCGGGTTCCGCGCACGTACTCGTGAGTGAAGATAATACCATGTTTGGGCGAGGGCGCATGGCCTTCGAGATGAGCGAACAACGCGTCTTCGGCTCCCAATACCTGAATCGTTCCGCTCGGTTTCTTCGCGAGCGAATCAAGGCCCCCAGCCAGCGCGATGAGTCGTGCTGCGAGCAACGGGTCGGCGAGCATTGTGAGGTTGGGAGCGACGACAGGAGCGTGTTCTTGGATAAACGTCTGCAACCGGTCCCGACGAGACTGGATGTCCCGAACCGTCCCCGCGAAGTCGACGATTTCGGCCTCGAGAGGAGTCTCAGGCTCCCGCTCGGCAACTTCCAGGACGTACTCGAGTCCCTCGTCGGATTCCCCGAACTGGCTCCCGGCCCACTCCGCGGCCCGTTCTGCGAGTTCGTTTGCCGTCTCTGTGAGGTCATCCATCGCCCGTATCGCATGGATGAGTTGTTGGTCAGTCGCCTGTTCGCGCCGACGGACAGCCGCTTTTGCCGCCGCCTGTGTCACATCGTGAAGAAACGAGTAATAGTCATCCTGGCTCTCCGCAAACCCCGTTTCGACAGCCAGTGCGGGCCACGCTCGTGGGTCCTCGGCCCCTCCCTCCCGAACAGCCCCAATGGCGGAATCGAGATCGCGCCCATCGAGTCCCTGAAACCAGCCCCGATCAGTCATACACGGGGCTTCCGGGCCAGTCGGGTTAAGTGGGGCGGTCGGATATCGGCGAAAGACAACCGTTAAACCGCATCGGACGGGTATGAACAGATAGATGAGTCAGACAGACCGGGCCCGACGATGTGTCTCCTGTGGGATCAACATCTCCGGGACCAACGCCGCGGCCTTCACCTGTCCGGAATGTGGCCACCAGATCTATCGGTGTGCCACCTGTCGGAAGCAGAGCAACCTCTATGAGTGTCCTGAGTGTGGGTTCCGGGGGCCATAAAATGGGCAAGGTCGCTGCAGTCATCAAAGTGATGCCTGAAAGCCCTGAACTCGACCTGGATGTGCTCGAAGAACGCCTCGGGAACTCACTCCCTGAGGGGGCAAAAATCAACGATGTCGACCAAGAGGAAGTGGCATTCGGCCTTGTCGCGCTCTATCCAACGGTTATCGTCCCTGACGACGCAGGCGGGACCGAAGCCGTCGAGGAGGCGTTCCGCTCGGTGGAGGGTGTCGAATCGGTGGCTGTCGAAGAAGTCGGCCGAATCTAGGGCAGCAACTTTTTCCCCAAGGCCCTCGACTGTGCGAACGCATGCCACACGAGGCCTACGTCCAATTAGTCTGTCCGGAATGCCGAAAGGCATGGGAAGCGACGCCGAGTGATCTCCCGTCACCGGAGCAGAACTATAGCTGTCCGAACTGTCATGCCACAAGACGTGTGGCCGAATTCATGCGGACCGACCGCGACCTCGAAAACCTCAAGAAACTCTCCTGAGCGGTTCGACTGGATTAGACCGAGGAGCGGGCGCCACAGGCGTCACATTCGAGCAGTTCGGCGCCCTGTTCTCGGGTCAAATTTGTGTCGGGGAGGCCACACTCCGGACAGATAACATAGGCCTCCACGTACTCGTCGATAGCGGCTGCCACACGGGACTTGTTGAACTGGCCCGTCAATCGAGCACGGTCTCTGTCGTCGATCTGGGCGCTCGTTCCGAACTCGTCCTGCAAGAACTTGAGTACGTGATCCGTTCCGCGGTCAACCGCGCCCAACAAGTCCTGGAAGTTCTCTAAGATCGTGACGTTCCCCTCCGTACGGAGGTCCGGATCGGGAACCTCGAAGCGACTCTCTTTTTCCGCAATGTCGGGTTTCTCCTCGAGGGCCCGCTCGAGTTGCTCCTCGTAGTCCATATCGATACCAGCAGGCGGTACCCTAAAAGCCTTTCAGACGGCCAGGTTGGAGAATCCGCGGGGTAGCAGCCTTGGTAACTCCCCTCAGAGTAATACTATAACGATGTAGTGGTTACAGTTGTTTACACATGAAAAAACAGGAGCTCATCCACCTGCATGGTCTCCTCGCCGAGGTCGGAAACTATTACGAGCGTGTTTCCTCGCGAGAACTCCAACTCGAGAAGTACGATTCCAAAGGTGTACGACCGACATCGATCCACAAGTCCAAAACTGATCACAAGGCGGCTGTTTTTGCACTGGCAAAAGGCATCACAGGGACAATGGACGCAGCCGAGAGTACTGAGACGGTTCCGGCCCAGGCCGACTAAGGTTCAGTGTGGATCCGCGATGGACGTACAGAGTGAGTAGCGCCGCGGCTCCTTCAGACGAGCAACCCCAGGTTCATCGAACGTTTCGGGCGAAACCTTACTCGTCGATCAAGTCCTCGAACTCCGGCAGAACGTCCTCCGAGTCCTCCTCACCCGACGTTTCCTCGGTCTCGGATTCTTCTTTTTCGGACTCCGATTCATTCTCCCCCGATTCGGCTGTCTCCTCCTCGTCATCGTCTTCCAGCACCTCGACCTCGAGGACCTCAAGGGGGATGTTTTCCAGCCGTTGGCCGATTTCCTTGCGAGCGATGCGGGACGCGTGTTCTTCCCGTTCGACGTTGAAAACCGTCATCTCGAGTTCAAGAGCCACGAGACTCTCGTCCGCGGCGATGAATGCCGGGTCAAGTTCGTCCCCGCAGTGCGGACAACTCCGACTTCCCATTTCGATTTCGACGTAGTTGAGATCTGGATTCAACATCTCGCCCGTCTTCGAGATGGCGATGCGAACGGCCTCGTTTGGCGATTCCACGTCGTAGACCGGAACCGCTGCCTCGACAACGACCCTACAATCCATGGGTATGGTTGTGTTTGACGCCCAATGTAAAAATAGATTAGCCCCAATCAGACAGGTTATCCCCGCAGGCCTCCGAATTTCTCACGATGGAAACGGGGCACATTCCGGCCGAATCTATCCCGGGCTCGTTCGACCTCCAGACGACCCTCGAAAGTGGCCAGACGTTTCTCTGGGAACGGACTGAAACCCCCGAAACAGGGCAGTGGTTCAGGACAGTCGAGAAAACCAACGTGATCGAAGTCAAAGCACGGGACGGTGGACTCGATTGGCGGTCGAATACTGATCCGACCGATTCCCTCCGCCACCGACTGGATCTCGATACGGACCTCCCCGACATTCGGTCCGGATTTCCCAATGACCCCGTCGTCCAGGCGGCAATCGACCGCTTCGACGGGTTACGAGTGGTGACCGAACCCGTCGTGCCAACCCTGTTCTCGTTCATCCTTTCTGCACAAATGCGGATCGACCGAATTCATGATTTGGTGACCGCGCTCCGGGAGACGTACGGCGACCGAATTCAGTGGCAGGACGGGGACGTCTCCGCGTTTCCGGACCCTGAACGGTTGGCAACCCTGAGTGAAGCCGAGTTGCGGGACCTCGGCCTTGGCTATCGCGCCCCCTATGTCAAACGAACCGCTGTGTTGCTTCGAGACGATGTCGTTTCTCTCGAAACCGTTGGTTCCCACCCATACGAAACCGCCAGAGAGGAGTTGACAGAGTTCGTTGGCGTTGGACCGAAAGTGGCCGATTGTGTGCTCCTCTTCGGCATGAACTTCGAGGAACCGGTTCCACTCGACACCTGGATCCAATCCGCAATAGAGACCCACTTCCCTGAAGCCGAGCAGGGCTCCTATGAAGCCACCTCACGGGCGATCCGCGAACGACTCGGCCCGCGACCCGGCTACACACAGACCTACCTGTTCACGCATCTCCGCACAGACGAATCGAATACCTGATCCTGGGAGACCACTTCCTTTAGGGGATCGGCCACCTATCCCGAGTCATGATCGAGAGCAGCGAGATGGCGATCCTCGATCGGAACGCCGTGGCACTCGGCGTCCGAGAGACGAACCTGATGGAATCTGCTGGAAACGCGGTCGCGCGAACCGTTCGCAAACAGGCCCCGGATGCAGACTCCGTTGCAGTCGTCGCCGGTCGCGGGAACAATGGCGGCGATGCCCTCGTAGCCGCCCGCTTTCTTGCAGATCTCGACCCACAAGTGACATTACTGGGTCATTCGGACCGCATCAGAAGCGATGTGACCCGAGAAAAGTGGGAGGCACTTCAGGCGGCCGAAATCGAGACCGAAGTTGTCCGGGATTCGACCACGTTTCGCCTCGATAATCCGGATGTCCTCATCGACGGCGTACTCGGAACCGGCGTCGCCGGTGCGCCACGGGAACCGGAGCAAACAGCGATCAAAGCGATCAACGAATCCGGTTGCCCGGTCGTCGCTGTCGACGTCCCGTCCGGCATGAACGTCGACACGGGAGCAACCCCTGGAGTTGCAGTCGATGCCGATCGTGTCGTGACTTTTCACGATCTGAAACCGGGATTGAAAAACCACGGCGGTGTTACGGTAGCGGACATCGGTATTCCGGCAGCCGCCGAGCGCTTCGTCGGTCCAGGCGATCTTCGGCGGTTGCACCGACCGGTTGCTGCGCATAAAGGTGATTTCGGACGTGTTCTCGTCGTCGGTGGCGGTCCGTACACCGGGGCACCGGCACTGGCCGCTCAATCGGCCCTTCGTGCAGGGGCGGACTTGGCGACGGTTTTGGCACCGGACCCAGTCGCCGACCAGATACAGAGCTATAGCGAGGACCTGATCGTCGACTCGCTCCCAGGTGAAACAGTTGCACCGGACCATCTCACGACGATTCAGGAAACCGCAACTGACCAGGACGTTCTCGTGCTTGGGCCGGGCCTCGGATCCGATCCCGACACTCGATCCACGGTCGCTGCAGTTCTGGAAACGTACACCGGCCGTGTCGTCCTTGACGCCGATGCCCTGGAGGCCGTCAGAACTGCCGAAATCGAGGCGTCTTGCATCTGCACCCCCCATCGCGGCGAGTTCCAGGATCTTGGTGGGACTGCGAAGACAGATCGGGAGGGGTGGGCCGCCGAGGCATCAGCCCTGGCAGCCGAACTCGGACAAACGATCCTTCTCAAAGGACCGGATGACGTGATCGCGGACGGCAAACGGACGCGGATCAACCGAACCGGGAACCCAGGAATGACAGTCGGCGGAACAGGAGATGTCCTTGCGGGTGTCACGGGGGCCATGTTCGCGACCCTTGATCCACTCCATGCCGCAGCGCTCGGAGCCTACCTAACCGGAACAGCCGGTGACTTGGCGGCCGAGAGCCGGAATGGTGGACTCCTCGCATCGGATCTCCTCGACACGCTTCCAGCGGCACTCGGAGGTGAACGACCATGAGCAAAGACGAAAACGATCTGACACACACCACCGCGGAAGGCGATGCACAGATGGTCGATGTGGGTGACAAGCCGAACACAGCCCGCCGAGCGGTCGCAGCGGGAACGATTCACCTCCAACCCTCGACAATCGACGCGATTCGGGCCGACGACGTCGGCAAAGGGAACGTGCTGGCCACCGCCCGAGTCGGTGCGATCCAGGCGGTCAAACATACCTGGGAAACGATCCCAATGTGCCATCAGATTCCGATCACGAACGTTGAGACAGACTTCGAGATGGCGCAGCCAACGATCACGCTGGAAGTCGCCGTCGAAACGACCGGGAAAACCGGGTGTGAGATGGAAGCCCTTCAGGGTACAACAACTGGATTGAACGTAATCTGGGATATGGTGAAAGCAGCCGAAAAAGACGCCGACGGTCAGTACCCGGACACGAGAATCGAAGACATCCGGGTCGTTTCGAAAGAGAAACGCCCGCTCTAGTGAGAATTAGGCGTCCGCTGCGAGATCGCTTGCCTTGGCCCGGGTCTGTTCGACGATCGCGGGTCGGGCCTGGAAGTCCAGGATAACCTCCTCATCCCGGTACTCCACCTCCTCCACAAAGGCGTTGTCATGGACCCAGGACACGACGCTCATCGTATCCTCGGTCATGGGCAAAACCAACCGCTCGCGCTGACGCTCGGGCAGTTCACGCTGGATCCGCTCTTTGAGGCGTTCGATGTTCGTCTCTTCGATGGCGCTAACCGCGACCGGCTCCGGAGCGAGCGGCGAGAGCGCTTCACGTTTATCTCTCAGTTCCTCGGGTTCGACCTGGTCGACCTTGTTCAACACCGTCACGATAGGTGCTTCGTTGCGCTCGTAGAGTGTATCGTGGCTGGTCATCAGTTTCTCACGGATCTCCTCGATAGGCTCACTCACATCAACGATGAGGAGGACCAAATCCGCTCGATACACTGATTCGAGGGTGGATTTGAACGATTCGACGAGCCAGTGGGGAAGGTCGCTGATGAATCCGACCGTGTCTGTGAGCAATGCCTCACGACGGTCGAGATCCAGCCGACGGGTCGTCGTCCCAAGGGTCGTGAACAGTCGATCCTCCCGCTCGGCAGTGGGGTCGAGGTCCGGATGCATCTCGACGTTTTCGCCCACTTCGAGGTCCGCAGCAAGCGCCTGCATCAAGGTCGACTTGCCGGCGTTCGTGTAGCCGGCCAACGCCACCAGGTCAAAACCCGATTCGCGGCGTTGTTGGCGGCGGTCGCGTTCGGTCTCTTCGATCTGTTCCAGTTCGTCCCGAATGTTGCTGATCCGCGCTTTGATGTCATTTTCGCGACTCTCGTCGTATTCGCCCAGGCCCATGAATCCGGGCCGCTCGTCGCGCTTTGCCAGACTGGCTTTGGCTTCGGCTCGTGGGAGTTCGTATCTGAGCTCCGCGAGTTCCACTTGAAGTTGGGCTTTGCGGGTCTGTGCCCGCTGCCCGAAGATGTCGAGGATAAGCCTGAACCGGTCTTTGACCTCAACACCGTCGGGAAGTTCGTTGCCCAGATTATAGACCTGATACGGGCCGAGTCGATTGTCGAAGATCACCGTTTGGGCTCCCGTCTCGATAACCTGGTCCCTGAGTTCCCCGACTTTCCCCGCGCCCATTTGGAGGGCCGCATCCTGTTTGCGTCGCTGGGTACACTCGCCAGCAACCTCGTACCCAGCAGCGGCTGCGAGTTGCCCAATCTCGGTCGTGTCCGCCTCTCCCCGGTCCACCCGCTTTGCGATGATGGCCCGATCGTTCGATCGCGTCACTTGCCCTGACCTACAACACGCTCTCACTTAAGGGCAGGGCGGGCACAAGAGACTTACAAGAGAACAGTCCATCTATTATGCATGGCTTTCGAACTGGACGCGACACAACTCGGTCTCGAGTTTGGGAGTGGGGCCGTCATCGGGGCGATCATCGGCTTTGCCTTCAAAAAGATCGCCAAGGTGATTGCGGTCATCGTCGGGTTGGAACTTGCACTCTTCAAGTTCCTCGAATCGCGGGGCATCCTCGCCGTCGACTGGGACCGTCTGACAGGCGGGGTCCTCGATCTAACCGAAACTGCATCGATGCAGACGCCCCCATCCTGGGTGAACACCATCCTTTCGACCCTTTCTGTGGGTGCCGGATTCACTGGCGGCTTCCTCGTCGGTTTCAAAAAGGGTTAAACGGGATTTGTTACCGGCGAGAAATTTCGTCTTTGTCTCGAACGATCTGCACCTCGGCCTCGCCGCTGGAATGTTCGTTGACCACGTCGTAGAACTCGTTTTGCAGTCCAGCAGGGAAGGTCAAAACACCGATCCAGGAGCCATCAGCTTGCCATTCTTCCCGTTCGAGTTCCCCGAACTGTCTGATCTGGGATTGAGCACTGCCAGCGTAATCGGCTGGGACCTGGACCGCCATCGTCACCTCGTCGAACCGAATCGGAATAATCGGGCGCAGAGCATCAAGTGCATCCTCGACTTGGGCTTCGACCGGTTCCATCGGGTCAACGTCAAAGCCCGCTTCCTCGAGGGCGTTCTCGATTCTGTCCGGCGGATGGGGCGCATCATCCATCTGCGGGTTGACCGCGTTGCGAGCGATGCGGTCAATGAGTTCCCGGCGCTTTCGTTCGAGCATTTCACGGCGCTGTTCGGCCGTGATCTGAATCTCGCCCCGTTTGATGACTTCTGGGATGATTTCGAGTGGTTCTGTCGTTCCAAACACCTCCTCGATGTCCGCCTCAGCAGGACGGTCCCCCCGCGAGGCGTTTTCGAAGACGTCCCGCGCAGCGATGACCTCCTCGAGTTTGCCGTCGAATTCCCCTCGTTTGATCGCAAGGGCGGCGTCCGGGTCGACCAGGACCTCGAATCGTGCGCCGTGGGATTCCAGTCTGGCCGTCACGGCATCGTCAAGTGATATCATGGACAGGCCTACGGCAGGCGGGGTGAAAAATGTAGCACGTCTTCGAAGCGATATCGGTCCGGCTCGGGTGCGGCGGCCTCACTCGGATTCGTCCGGGAGGAGGTCCGCTTCGTCGAGGTAGTCACGGATCTCGTCGTCGGTCAGTTCGAGATACTGCTCGGACTCGGCATCCACGGTCGCAGCCCCCACTCCGTCCGGTGCAATCCCGTCATCGGACACGGAGCCAAGTGCCTCGAGGGCTAAGCCGACTGCATCTGCTAATTCCATCGCTGGATCGTAGTGCTCCTCGAGGAAGGCCTGTATCTCACCCCGATCGGAGCCGATCGCGATCGCTTGCCATTCGTAGGGCGTGCCACTCGGATCGGTTTCGTAGAGACGGGGACTCCCGTTATCCAGACCACCGACCAACAGGGCCACACCGAACGGCCGAGCACCGCCGATTTGGGTGAACTGCTGGATGTGATCCGTGACGTCCTTCGTCAACGTCTCGACTCCGATGGGTTCCTCGTAGCGAAGCCGGTTCACCTGGGCAGTTTGGCGGGCGTAGTCGATGAGTCGCCGAGCGTCCGCGACGTGGCCCGCGCTGGCGATCCCAATGTGATCGTCGGCTTTGTGAAGCTTCTCGACTGAGGCTTGCTCGACCAGCGGTGAGCGTCGGGGTTTATCAACAATCAGCGCGACGCCATCGTCCGCTCTCACACCGATACTTGCGGTGCCGCGTTTGACTGCCTCCCGGGCGTATTCGACCTGATACAGTCGGCCGTCCGGCGAGAAAATGGTGATGCCACGATCGTACGCTTGCTGTTGTTGTCCTTGCATTTACAATTCCCTGGGCGTCGCGCCCACGAACAGCCCGTTCATATCGATGTCAACCCGATCCGTGCGATAAACCGCACGTCCGGTTGCACCCCGAAACGAAACTGACTCCGTACCAGTCGCGTCAGGCGGGCCGTCACAATATTTCGTTTCGGTTGCCTTGACAGTGCCACCGATACCACGGACACCAATCCGAACTGGCTGGCCATCGACCGATGACACACAGGCGATCGCCGCTCGGGCCTGCTCTGTCGCGTCCCGGCGCACCCGAACGAGCGCTGACCCACCGCCAGTCCAGCAGTCGGCCTCGATGACTTGCAGATCGACAGCCGCACTTGACACATCGCCCAGGAACGTTCGTGCTTCCGACCAAATCGCGTCCTGAAGCGCTTGCCGACCGAAATCGGCGTCCGGCCAGGTCTCTATCTCGACAGCGAGATAGCGATAGCGTGGCCGAAGGTGTTTCGGTAGGTGTCGCACAGCACGGTCTTTGACGTGGACGGTTGTAACTCCACGGTTCGTTACTCCGAGTCGGAATCATCAACCAGCCGGACCCCTGGTCTGACACTCGAGGGATCAAGGCGGTCCCGATTCCGCTCGGCGATCGCCTGCCACGCGGACAACCCCGCCTTGATCTGTTCGAGATCGAATCCGATCTCCGTCCCCACTGCAATCAGTTCGCGCGGACCCCGCACTTCCAAATGTGTCCGTGGCGACCCCGAGACCACGAACGGGGCCCCCGCGTCTTCGATCAATTCTCGGAGTTTTCGTAGATCGGCGATCGTTTGAACCCTGTCGCCGCCAGACTGACGCAATACGCCATCGAGGTTGACTTCGAAGGCCACCTCGTTCTCGGCAGCCGCGTTGGCCATCACGTGGTTCACGTCACCATCTCCGCCCATCGGATCGGCGAGGACGTCAACCCGGGGGGATTCGGCGACGAACCGGTTCAGATCGGGATCACGGCCCCGGACGAGCAGAATTTCTGCCTCCGGTCTCCGATTGCCGATGGCGCCGCTCGCGATGGCTTTCTCCCGAGCAGTGATTTCGATGCCTCGCACCACGCCAATCCCGTACTGATTCGCAAGCGATTCTGCGTCGACAGTCGCCATATTCGACTGGCGGTTTCTGAGGACCATTCCGTCAAAGCCCGCCAGAGAAACGGTCACCCCGAACCGGCCAGGAGTCGTCGGCCCGTCCGCGTGGACATGGACGGTTTCGTACATCGGTCAGTCGAGTGCCTCCCGTGCGTTTTCAAGAGCGGCCTCCCGTTTGGCTGGATAGGCTTCGACCTTGGCTCTCAGGGTCAGGCCGTCTCCGAAGGCGAGTTCACCGCGCGCGGCGGCTTGCTTGTCCAACCCGATGTATAATGCGTTGTTTTCGTCGAGTCGGTCGTCGAGTTCGGCCCTGATCCGATCGACGTCAATGGCCTGCTCCAGCCGGTCGAAAATCGTCCCGATATCCGCGGCGCGTTCGACCCGCGAGCTGAGAATGACGATCCGATCACCGTGATGGCCCTCCCCGACCGCGGATTCGATTGCGGCCTGCTCAGGGATGACAGTCCGCAATGCGTCACGCACGCGGTCTCCGTCCTCCGTTGCATAGCAAAAGGCTCGGAGATCGACGTAGTGGAAGGGGCGGCCCATCCGAGTTACGCTGCGTTTTCTTCTTCGACCAGTTCGAGGTGCCCCTCCGGGACGCCGGCTTCCTCGCCGTCCTCGAAGGAAATTGTGTAGTTCGCATCCCCGAACATCGTCTCCACGACCTGTGTGACCGTGCCGACTTCGCCGTCGTATTCGCTGTGCTCGTCAGTGAGACGTACGTTGTCGTCTTCCTCGAATGCCATATCACGGGCTATTTCCCCGGCTCATTAAAGTCAACCGGTCTCGAACCCGTGGTTCGGGGAGCTAAATCAGTCGATTCGGTCGATCTTCTCCTCCTCCGTTTCGTCCATGAGGAGTCGCCAGATCAGGGCAATGAGGATCAAGGCCACGCCGACTTTGAGGATTGTACGTCCCATATCTATGAATACACCAGCATCGAATATACACTTTCGGGCGACGCGAATACGGACAGAGACCCACCGGCACCGCGGGGCCTAGTGTGAAAACCTAGGGTTCGATATGATCGGTAATGTCCTCGCGGATAATCGTCTCACAATAGCGACACTGCACTCCGCCATCTGTCACTGTGAAGTAGGTTTCCACCGGCTCGCCTGCATTGGTGATGCAGTTCGTGTTCGGACAGGTCAGGACCCCAACAACCGACTCCGGACGGTCCACTCGTGATTTCTCGATGACCTCGTAGTTTCGAATGATGTTGATCGTGGCGTCCGGGGCCAAAAGCGAGAGAACGTCGACTTCCTCCTGGCTCAGTTCCATGCCCTCGACTTTCACCACGTCCTTGCGGCCGAGTCGGTCGCTCGGGACGTTCATTCCGACGCTCACCGGTTGACCCTCGCTGCCATCGATCCCAAGAATTACGAGCACGCGGAGTGCTTCGCCGGCGGTGACATGGTCGATGACGGTGCCGTTCTCGATCTTGCTGACGCGGAGTTCGGTTTCTTTCTCTGTCATAGGAGCATATCAAGGAGGGCCATTCGGACCGGGACACCGTTGTGTGCCTGTTCGAAGTATTTCGCCCCCGGGAGCGAATCGATTCCCGGAGCAACTTCGTCCACTCGTGGAAGTGGATGAAGCACTGTGAGATCCTCGTTATGTTCGAGAATCATCTCTTTGTCTAACTGGTACTGGCCGGAGACAGCCTTATACTCGTCCTCGTCCGGGAAGCGTTCGCGCTGAATGCGGGTGACATAGAGGACATCAAGTTCGGAAAGAATAGCTTCGAAATCCTCGTGTTCCCGAACCTTTGCGCCCTGGTCGTGGAGGTCATACCGAACGCTGCGGGGGAGTCGCAGACTCTCGGGACTGATGAAGTGTTGGGCCGTATCGAAGTTCGTCAGTGCCTGTGCGAGTGAGTGAACGGTCCGGCCGTATTTGAGATCGCCCATGATCCCAATCGTCAGGTCGTCCAGGCCGACTTCCTCACGAATGGTGAACAGATCAAGGAGCGTCTGCGTGGGATGTTGACCGGCCCCATCTCCGGCGTTCAGAAGGGGCACATCTACGTACTCGGTCGCCATTGTGGCCGACCCTTCCATCGGATGGCGCAGCACGATCGCGTCCGCGTACCCCTCGATGACTCGCAGGGTGTCCGCCAGTGTTTCACCCTTGCTTACACTCGAGAACTCGACGGGCCCCATGTCAATGACGTCTCCGCCGAGCCGTTTGATCGCCGCCTCGAAACTCATCTTTGTCCGCGTACTCGGTTCGAAGAAGGCCGTGGCGAGAAGCGCTCCCTCGTGTGCATCAGCGACATCCTGTTGGTTGGCGGCGAAATCGGCGGCTCGATCCAGCACCGCCTCGATGTCCGCCCTTGTGAACTGTTTGGCGGAGATCACATGCTCGTGGCGCATTATGTGTGTACCCTCGTGGCTGCATATTGAAACCCTCGTTTGTCGGACCGACTGACGGACGAATCTTTTTGAGTGAACAGCAGCCCAACTGGGGCCATGCTCGCAGTGACTGGTGGGAAAGGCGGCACGGGGAAGACGACAACCGCACTCGGACTCGCCGCCGCCCTCTCGAAGCGGCGGCGAAACCCGGTCGTCATCGACGCCGATGTCGACATGCCCAACCTCCACATCCGTGCAGGGGTGGATGACACGGGGCTCGAGGCCCTCGCCACAGGTGGCTCGCTCACTGAGGCCGCGACCGAATCCGTCCAAGTTCCCGGTATCGACATCGTTGGGGCGACACCTGGCACCGATCTGGATGCCGCACTCCGGAATGTCACAACCGATCGGCCCGTCTTGCTCGACGGAGCAGCTGGGGTTTCCGAACGCGCAGTGACCCCCCTGCGTCACGCAGACCAGGTGGTCGTGGTAACCAGAGATACCCCTGCCGCCGTGACAGATACCGTCAAATCGATTCGGATGAGTCGCGC
Source organism: Halodesulfurarchaeum sp. (assembly GCF_036626455.1). NCBI lineage: Archaea > Methanobacteriati > Methanobacteriota > Halobacteria > Halobacteriales > Halobacteriaceae > Halodesulfurarchaeum > Halodesulfurarchaeum sp. Next base: position 94,843 of record NZ_JAZKRK010000002.1, read on the forward strand.
AGTGGACGCCACCATCGCTGGCGTTCTCCTGAGCCGGGCCCAAGACGTTTCCGAGGAGGTCCAAGAAACGCTTGGGACCGGCCCCATATATCCAGTCCCACGGGCTCCGGACCCGGTCACCCACGAGATTGTCCGACCTACGTATGACACTTTCATCGAAAACTGGGCGAACGCTTAATGGGCGGGAGCCCCTCCATAAGTCCAATGGCGACGAAACACTCCACCGGGGTCGAGGTTCTCGACCGCGAACTAGATGGCGGCTTTCCAGCCGGGAGTGTCGTCGCGTTTCAGGCCCCAGCAGCCAGCCAGGGTGAGTTACTGCTCTACGAGTTGACCCGACCGAGATCGACGCTCTATCTGACGAGCGATAGAACCGAGGACGCAGTGGCAGACGCGATCGAGTCGACCACCGCCCCGACTGGGTCACCGGAGATCCAACTTATCTCTGGGGAGGACCCCATCGACACCACCCGTCGGGCCGTCCGGAGAGCCTTCGACGATATGACCGTCATCATCGATCCGGTCGATCCGCTCGAGCGAAACAGTCGGTCCCGATACGAGCAGCTGCTCAACGAGATCCGCAATCATATGCACAACACTGGCGGGATCGCGTTTCTCCACGCCCTCGAGGGGTCGAACACACCGCCGCTCCGGGAGACGACCCAGCATATGGCCGACATTGTTCTCGACCTCGACGTGGAAATCAAGGGGAATGAAGTCGATAGTCGGCTGACTGTGCGCAAGTACCGGGGCGGACAGATCCCTGACGAAACGATAAAACTCGACCTCAGCGAACGGGTCCGGGTCGATACGAGTCGGGATATCGCCTAATCGGTCGCGAAAACGGGACTCGACTTTATTCCTCGTCGAGATCGTCGACGTCGAGTTCCTCCATGATCTCGTCAGCGTCCACATCAGCATCTTCGAGTTGCGCTTCGACGTCGCCGAGGCCGCCGCCCATGCCACCCATACCGGGCATCGCGGGCGTTCCGTCGATGATCTCCTGCACGATGACGCGGTCAATATCGATCTTCTCGATGATGTCACCGAGTATCTGCTGTTTGGACATCATCCACTGCTGGTCGAACTGGAGTTCCGGCGCGCTCTCGATGTAGAGGGTTTCCGTGTCGACTGCCTGAACCTCAGTTTCGGATTCGTCGTCTTCCGTCTCGCCATCGACTTCGACTTCCTCTTCGACCTCGTCGGTCTCGATATGCATGTCGAGATCCACGTCAAAGTAGGTCTCCAGCAAGCCTTTGGCTTTCTCGACGCGGTCGTCAATGGTGTCGAGGATTTCGTATTCGTATTCAACGTCATCGCCAGCAAGTGGATGGTTGAAGTCCACCCGGGCGCGTCCACCAATGATGGTCTCGACGTGACCATGCTGTCCGTCGAGGTCGACATGGGCCCCGGGGTACCGGTCATCTTCGGGGATCTTGTCGGCGCTCACGGTCCGAACTTCCTCTTCGTCGTATTCCCCGAAGGCTTCCCCTGCTGGAATTTCGACGGTTCCCTCAGCACCGACCTCGCTGCCAACGATGTCTGACTCGACACCCGGGAAGAGATGCCCTTCACCCAGAACGATCGTTCGTGGGGCGAACTCCTGCTCATCGGTATCTACACCCTCCTCTTCGGCAACTGATTCGTCAGTCGTGTCGACGAGGTCGCCACTTTCTACCGTGTGTGCAGTGTACGCCACTTTGACGAAATCGCCGTCTTGTAGTCCCGCCGTGCCGGCGTCTTCTGCCGTGTCATCCGCCGAATCGGCCGTCTGTTCGTCACTCATACCCCAAGGGAGTTCCGTTCGACCCTTAAGAATCACGGTCCGCTTGTCACCTCCGCCCGCCGTGAATGTCGGGATTCCCTCGCTGTCAAAAGATGGGCCCTGGCGGTTTTCGTTCCCATCCAAACGTTTAGTTCCCCTCCCGGAACAAGGAAGGGTACATATGGCAACAGTAGACACGGAGACAGAGGGGACAGCCGAAGAGTCCCCGGATCTTAACTATCCCGCCGAGGACTGGGCCGGATTTATCAAAAACCATCTCGGGCCTTCGCTCATGTGGGCGCTTTTAGGGATCGGAGGGAGCCACATCGTCCTCGCTCCGACCTTCGGCGGTTTGTACGGGGTCTTCGGTGTGTGGGTCGTTGCGATCATCTTCCTCGCGAAGTACGGAGGCTGGGAACTTGGCATCCGGTACAACTACGGAATTGGCAGGAACCCAGTCGAGGGCTACGGAGATCTGCCGGGGCCCGATCACTGGGGCCAGGTCTTCACAATGCTCGTCTATCTGGTGGGCTGGACTGTTATCCTCGCCTCGGTGGGATTCAGTGCCGCAACCTTCCTCTCCGCACTGATTCCCTCTATTACCGCCATCCAACTGTACATCGGCCTGATCGCGTTTGCGGTGGCGCTGACGATGGTCTCGACGTATTCCTGGATCGAGAACCTGATGAAAATCTTCGTGTTCGTCCTCGCCGGCCTCATCGTCCTTGGCGTATTCGTCTCGCCACCCGCACCGAGTCGGGTGATGGAAACCGCATTCACCGTGCCCGATTTGACCTCGCCGGTATTCCTGGGACTCTTTGCTGCGTTTGCTGGCTACGCACCAACCGGCCTGAGTACGACAGTGACGATCGGCAGTTGGAGCCTGGCCAAGAAGGAAGGCGCCAGAGCCCTCCGACGCCAAGATTACGACCCGACTGACGAACGCTTCCAGGAGTACATCGCCAGTTGGATGCGGACCGGCACGAGGGACTTCCGGGTCGCGTTCGTGTTCAGTTTCGTTCTCATTGTGAGCATGATTCTGCTCGCAACTGCTGTCCTCTTCCCGAAACCGCCACAGGATGCAAACATGGCGATTGCCATCGGAAGTATCTTGCAGGAAGGGTTCGGTGAGTGGACGTTCTACGTCGTTGTCGCCGGGGCGTTCGCCGCGCTCTTCTCGACGGTCGTCACGGTCATTGACGGGGCCGCGCGGGTCAATGCCGACACGCTTCCACTCGTTCTCGAACGGGAGATGGACACGGACCGCCTGCGACTCGGATTTATCCTCCTGATGGGCACCGCGAGTATCATTCCCATCCTCGTCATCGGACAACTACCAGTCACCCTCATGGTGTTCTCCGCAGCCCTGATGGCAATTCTGCAAGTCTTCTTTTACTTCGCGAACTACTACATCGTCCGCAAGCACCTCCCGGCGGCGTTCCAGCCCGATCGGGTCCACACGGTCTATTATATCGCGACAATGGTCCTCGTGGCGGGTTTTGGAGTGATGGGTGGTCTCAGCCGACTCGGACTGGTCGGCTAAAACAGCGATTAACCATTCCAGGACTTGAAACGGGACCTTTTCCTTTTGGCCCCTCTGTCTCCGCGCATGTACGAAGTCGAGGTGAAGGTCCGCGCAGACCATGACCCTGTTCGCTCGAACCTCGAGGCGGCCGGGGCCACAGCACTCGGAACAATTGAGCAAGTCGACGTGTACTTCGACGCCCCACACCGGGATTTTGCGGCGCGGGACGAAGCACTCAGACTTCGTGAACAAACAGATTCGGACGGATCGACGACCGTTCTCACGCACAAAGGCCCTCGTCTCGAGGGGGCCACCAAAACCCGAACGGAACACGAAACGGAGGTCGGTTCGAGAGACGAAATGCAGGCTGCCCTCACCGCGCTCGGATTTTCGCCGGCGGCGACCGTCGAAAAAACCCGTGATCGGTACGCATTCGAGGACTGTACGGTTACCCTCGATCGCGTCGCTGGTCTCGGGGAGTTCGTCGAAGTCGAGGCCATTGTCACGGAAGATGCGATCGAGCGGGCCCAGGACCGAGTTACGGAAACACTAGAAAACTTGGAGTTGGGCGACGCTGAACGACTACAGACATCGTACTTGGATTTACTCGCAGCCGATTGACCCCCTCCCGCGCCTGAAGACGCCGGAATCAGGACAGTGAACCATTTGATGCGTCTGGGACATGAGAAACGGTGAATTACTTTTCGCAAGTTATAGGAGCGGGCATCGGCTATTCTCGGCAATGACCGATCGGAACATCCGCGTGCAGTCCCTCAAACGGGGCGCGGTCGAAGACCAGGAGATCGAGATCGTCGAGCGGAAGGGGATCGGCCATCCCGACTCGATCTGTGACGGGATCTCCGAGGCCGTTTCGCGGGCCCTGGCACAAGAATACGTCGACCGGTTCGGGCGAGTCCTCCACTACAACACTGATGAAACACAGCTGGTCGCCGGCGACGCCGCGCCAGCCTTCGGAGGGGGCGAAGTGGTGGAACCGATCTATATTCTCCTCGTCGGTCGGGCAACTAAATACTACGACGGACAGCCGATTCCGGTTGATTCCGTCGCACTCGAAGCTGCGCGGAGCTATCTGAGAGAAAACCTGCCCAACCTCGACCTCGAAAGTGACGTGATGGTCGACGTGCGGCTCGGGGAGGGGTCGGGTGACCTACAGGAGGTCTTCTCCGAAGAGGGGGGAACGGTGCCGATGGCCAACGATACGAGTTTTGGGGTGGGCCACGCACCGCTCTCCGAAACCGAACGGATCGTCTTCAACACCGAACGTCGCCTCCGCGAGGCGTTCCACGACGACCATCCCGCGTTAGGCCAAGACATCAAAGTGATGGGAAAACGCGAGGGTTCGACGATCGACCTGACCGTTGCTGCGGCTATGGTCGATTCCTATGTGCCGGATATGGAGACATACAACGAAGAGATCGAGGCCGTCCGAAATTTCGTCAGTGATCTCGCCACCGAGTATACTGATCGGGACGTTCGCGTTCACGTCAATACCGCCGACGAACCAAGCGAAGGGGCGATCTACCTGACCACGACGGGAACCAGCGCCGAGCAGGGCGATGATGGGTCAGTTGGTCGTGGCAATCGGGCGAACGGATTGATCACACCCAACCGGTCGATGTCGATGGAAGCCACGAGCGGTAAAAACCCGGTCAATCACATCGGGAAGATCTACAACCTGCTTTCGACGAAGATCGCCGAGGCGGTCGTCGATGACGTCGAAGGAATCCGGGACCTCAAAGTCCGGCTCCTGAGCCAGATCGGGAGTCCAATCGACCAGCCCCACGTCGCGGACGTCCACGTCGTCACCGACCCTGAAACCGACTTGCAGGCAGTCGAACCGAAGATTCGGTCGATCGTCGATGACCAACTCGACGACGTCAGATCCGTCACGACCGCCGTCATCGAGGGCGAGTTGTCGACTTTCTAAACCGATCCCGAAGGGCGCTTAGGGCACCGGGACAAGGTGGGAGTATGAAGGTGCCGGGTGCGGACGCGATCATCGTCCGACACGGGGACATCGGGGTCAAAACCAGCCGGGTACAATCCTGGATGGAGCAGACCCTCGCTGAAAACCTCGACGCGATGCTATCGGCTCGATCGATCGAGGGGACCGTTGAGCAGCACTGGGGTCGGTTGTTCATCAGGACGCCAGCCCCCCATTCCGCGGCCCGGGCTGCAGCAGACGTGTTCGGCGTCGTCTCGGCCAGCCCGGCCCGTTCGGTCCAACCACAAATGGCCGCCATCTCGAAAACACTTGCCGACGTCGCTGAAAAAACGTACGATAGAGGGTCCTTCGCCGTAGACGCGAGACGGGCCGGAGACCACGAGTTCACCAGCCAAGATGTCGGTCGAATCGGAGGGGAAGCCATCTGGGAAGCGGTTGCGGACCAGTTCGACCCGGAAGTCGATCTCGATGATCCCGACCACACCTTTGCAGTAGAGGTCCGGGACACCGAAGCCTTCGTTTTCCGGGGTCGGATCGATGGGCCCGGTGGCCTTCCAATCGGAACGCAAGAGCCGCTTGTCGCACTGATTAGCGGTGGTATTGATTCGCCGGTCGCCGCCTGGCTCGCGATGAAGCGGGGCGCACCGATCATTCCGCTTTACTTCGACCTGGGTGAGTATGGCGGCGCCGACCATCGGGCCCGGGCCGTCGATACTGTCAGGACGATTGCTGCCTCCGCCCCAGGACAGGACTGGCAGCTTCGAGTCGCAGATATCGGGTCTACCCTCGAATCGATCTGCAACCGAATCGGTGACACAAGAATGCTCTCGGTCCGTCGGTTGATGCTCCGGGCCGCGGGCGAAATTGCAGCCAAAACCGGGGCCGAAGGGATCGTCACTGGCGAATCGATCGGCCAGAAATCGAGCCAGACAGTAACGAACCTCCACGTGACCGATCGCATCACGGATTGGCCCGTGCATCGACCGCTCCTCGCGTTTGACAAACAGGAGATCATCGCCAGAGCGCGTTCGATCGGGACCTACGAGACTGCGACAGTCGATACAGGCTGCAATCGGATCGCGCCCGACAATCCCGAGACTGCAGCCCCAATCGACCGGGTCGAGGGTGCTGAACCGGCCGCCTTCGAAGAATGGGCACGAGAGGCGGCTGCCGAGGTAGACATATTACAGGTCGAACCCAAGTTCGAGCCGAACGGCACATGACCGAGGTCTGCCTTCGAGGGGGCGAGGAAATGTCCATTCGTGAGGCACTGCTTGCCTACGAAACGGCTCGCTCCGCACTCGCCCCCTACAATATCACGGAGCCCTTCGAGAACACGATTGCGGTCGACACGGTGAGTTTGGGGGCCGCGATCTCGCTGTTGAACGATCTCTCGTGGTATCTGGCCCGCACTACCGATGAAGTGTTGCTCCGAGACCCGTCGGTGAGTCCGACTGAATGGCTCTCCCGAAACCTCGCAACAGCCATCCGCAACAGCAACATCCTTCCTGCAGAAACGGGCGTGTATCTCAAGGTTTACGGGGAGGACGGCGGGCAGTTGGTCGAACCGATGTACGTGACCCGCCGGGATGGCGCCATACCTGTCTACGATTTGGCAGACGTATCGAACACGGTCGTGGTCCGGGTGACCGAATCCGAGTTCGAACAGGCCTGACATCTCCACCGAGCGAACCCGGGAGACGTTCTTCCTGTCTTTCTCCGATCTCAGAAGTGCCACCACGGCATGCGGTACTCACATTCGTGGATAGTCCATCTGTGACACACGGTAAAACTTACACAAGTATGGGTTCCAGAGACCACTATGAAAGAACGAGTCTTGCTGGTGGGCGGGGGCGGCCGGGAACACGCGATCGCCCGGGCGCTTGCCGACACGACGGTATACGGGTTCAGTAGCAACCGCAACCCGGGAATCGACAGCCTGGCCGAGACCGTGCATCTCGGTTCGGAAACAGACACTGACGCGATCGTGGACTTTGCGACGGAGGTTGACGCGACAGTCGCAATGATCGGGCCCGAAGCGTCGCTTGCGGCCGGTGTGGTCGACGCGCTCGAGGATGCCGGGGTCTACGCGTTTGGCCCGCCGGCCGAGATGGCCCGCCTCGAAACCGACAAGGCCTATCAGCGGGAGTTCATGGCCGAGCAGGGAATCGACGCCAGACCGGCGTTCGAGACGTTTGGCAACCCTGAACCGGCAATCGACTACCTCGAATCGGTCGATGGGGATGTCGCTGTAAAACCGCGGGGTCTCACAGGCGGCAAAGGGGTTCGGGTGACCGGCGATCAACTCTCGAAAACGGAGGCGACTGTCTACATCCGCGAGAGCGACTACAAGGAGTGGGTCATCGAAGAACGGTTGGTCGGCGAGGAGTTCACCGTTCAGGCCTTCGTCGCGAATGACACCGTTCGCCCGACGCTCGCGGTGCAAGATCACAAACGTGCCTACGAGGGCGACGAGGGACCCAACACGGGCGGCATGGGCTCGTACAGCGACACGGGACCTGTGCTGCCGTTCATGACACGGGAGGAGTACGAGGCCGCAGTCGAGATCCTCGAGGAAACTGTCGAGGCGCTGGGGGACTACCGAGGGGTGCTTTACGGCCAGTTCATGCTGACAAGCGAGGGGCCAAAAGTCATCGAGTACAACGTCCGATTCGGCGATCCCGAAGCCATGAACACGCTCCCGGTTCTGGAAACGGATTTCCTCGACGTGTTGACGGCCGCACGAAATGGATCGTCGCTTCCAGCCCTGGAGTTCTCAGGCCAGGCTACCGTTTGTAAATACGCGGTTCCGTCAGGGTATCCGGTCGACCCAGATGCGGGTGCAAAAATCACGGTCGAGGTCAACGAAGCCACGGAAACGGACCGCTACTATGCCTCAGTTGACGAACAGGAGGATGGGCTCTATACGACGACTTCCCGGTCCTTTGCCGTCCTCGGCCGTGGTGAGTCGATCGTCAAAGCCGAGTCCCGAGCCGAAGCTGCACTCGTGGACGTTGGCGAGGGATTCCACATCCGGCACGACATCGGCACCGACGAATTGGTCGAATCACGGATCGATCATATGGAAACGATCCGCGGGATGTGAGACCGGACCGGAAGAGACGATCAGTGTTTCCGGCGGCCAGTGTCGGGACATGAACATCGCTATTCCGATCTTTGCCTTGGTCACCGGCGTGCTCACTGGCAGCGTCTTCGCGGCGCTCGAAGCACAGATCCCACCGGCACAAAATCTAGCGGTGTCTTGGGGATTCTTGGGATCTATCCCGGATTTGTGCTCGTCGAAGGAAGCGAGTTGATCACCGATCTGCTCTCTAATGTGAGGGTACGGTAATCAGTACGAACGTTCCTCCGGTTCATAGGCCACAGTCTCACCGTCGAGAAGCACCGGTTGGTACCACAGTTCCGGGTCTCCATCCCGCCAGTTCACCACGGTGTGTTTGAGCCACTCCTCGTCTCGCCGTTCCTGGTGTTCGGCCCGCCAGTGAGCGCCTCTCGATTCTGGGCGCGCAAGTGCCCCCATCGTAATCGCTTCGGCCAGATCAATGATGTTCCGCGTTTCGATCGTGTGTTGGAGATCAGTATTGTACGTCCGGGACGGATCTGTGACTGAAACGTCCTGGTAGGTCACCCGAGCCTCCTGAATGTCGGTCAAGGCTGCTTCGAGTTTGTCGCCTTCCCGGAAGACGTTTACATAGTCGGTCATCGTTTCCTGGACCTGTTTTCTGACCGATACATGTCCGACGTCGGTCTCGCGTTCCAGAAGTCCTTCGACACGTTCCTGTTCGGCACTAACGGCCCATTCGAGTACACCCGCCGGTTCGAGTTCGGCTCCCCCCTCGATTACGTCGGTTTCCGTCGCCTCCGTGCCCAGGTCCGTTGGCCAGGTGTCCCGCGAAGTTCGCTCTGCATCGGGGCCGACATCGATCGTCGGGGAACCGAGTTCCTCGCCAGCAGCGTGACGACCAGCTAAGGCTCCGAACACGAACAGTTCGGGGAGGGCGTTCCCGCCCAGCCGGTTCGCACCATGGAGGCTGACACAGGCCGTTTCACCCGCCGCATAGAGTCCATCGATGCAGGTTGCCCCATACTCGTTGGTTTCGATCCCACCCATTGCGTAGTGCTGACCCGGTTTGACTGGCATCGGGTCTTCAAGTGGATCGACACCCTCGAAGTGCTCTGCCAGCCCAACGATGTTTTCGAGGCGATCCATGATCCGCTCCTCCCCGAGATGGCGCATGTCGAGTTTGACATGTTCGTCGTCGAACCCGCGGCCCTCCTGAATTTCTGTGAGTTCAGCCCGAGAAACGACGTCTCGCGATGCGAGTTCGCCTTCCTCCGGGGCGTAGCCCCGCTCGAACATGAACCGCTCTCCCTCGCTGTTGAACAATCGGCCCCCTTCACCTCGGACTCCTTCCGTGATGAGGACGCCGGTCGAGGGGAGTGTCGTCGGGTGGAACTGGATCATCTCCATGTCTTCCAGCGGGACACCCACCCGGTAGGCCATCGCCATCCCGTCCCCTGTGTTCGCGACTGCGTTCGTCGTGTGATCGTAGACCTGTCCAAGCCCACCCGTCGCAAGGATGACACCGCCACTGGCTTGAAATCCCTCGACTCGCCCGCTCCGAATATCAATCGCCGTGACACCAGTACAGGTCCGGTCACGGGGGTCTGGTTCGTCGGTCACGGCAAGTCGGGTAACGAAAAACTCCTCGTAGACCTCGATGCCGCGTTTTATGACCTGTTCGTAGAGCGTATGCAACAGATGATGACCCGTCTCCGCTCCGGCATAGGTCGTTCGAGGGAACGAGAGGCCGCCGAAGGGACGCTGGGCGACAGTTCCATCCTCCTCTCTTGAGAACGGCATGCCCCAGTGTTCGAGTTGCATGACCTCCTTCGGGCTCGTTCGTGCGAAGGTCTCGACGGCAGGGGCGTCGGCCAGATAATCCGCACCCTTCATCGTGTCCTTGGCGTGGTCTTCCCAGGAGTCGCCCTCACGAAGTGCGGCGTTAATCCCACCCTCTGCAGCACCAGTGTGACTCCGGACCGGATGAAGTTTCGAGACGATAGCCACATCCGCACCGGACTCGTGAGCCGCGATCGCAGCCCGAAGGCCTGCACCGCCACCGCCGACAACAAGAACGTCGTGTTCGTACATGGGTCAAGGTACTTGGTTAGGGTGTCGCGTTCCCACCGACATGAAGGACATCAGATTGCCTGACCATTTCAATATATGGTCACCAGCGAGACCGGAGTCGGGCCGGGAGTGAGACGACGGCCGACGGACTCACCAGTCTGGTGGCTGGATCAACCGAGGGGGCGACCAGGCGGACGGTTTCCGTCGAATCCGCCACCTGGCCCTTGTCAGTAGCTCCGTTCGGTCGGATCGTACTCCTGGATTTCACTTTCGAGAATATTCGGCCGATACCACATCTCAGGGTCACCGTCGTTCCAAGAGAGCATCGTGTGCTTGCGCCACTCCTCGTCTTTACGTTCCTGATGGGCCTTGCGCCAGTGAGCGCCCCTAGACTCTTCACGGGCCAGGGCTCCGAATGCGATAGCTTCTGCCAGATCTATCAGGTTCCGCGTCTCCAACGCGTGCTGGAGTTCCGTGTTGAACGTCCGTGACGTATCGGTCACGTGGAGATTCGGGAGCTCCCGCTTGGCCGCTCCGATCTCTTTCAATGCAGTTTCGATCCCCGATTTCTCACGGAAGACATTGAGGTGCTCACCCATCGCGTCCTGGACCCGCGACCGGATCGCGGCCTGGCTCACGCCGTCCTCAGTCACGAGGAGCGAGTCGATACGCTCGGTCTCGGCTTCCACTGCTGAGTTGATCACTGGTACGGGATCGACGAGTGCGTCATTGGGCGTAACATCCGGGGGCCCCCCACTGATCTCCCCCGGTTCGATCGGCCAGTCGGGGTCCTCACGCTCGGCATCCGGGTCTGGACCGACCTGTATCTCTGGTGTACCGACATCCTCGCCCGCCGCAGCACGACCGGCCCGAGCCCCGAACACCAGCAGTTCGGCCAGCGAGTTGCCACCCAAACGGTTCGCCCCGTGCATGCTCACGCAGCCGCACTCGCCGGCCGCGTAGAGCCCATCTATCACCGTCTCTCCCCATTCGTTGATCTCGATCCCACCCATTGTGTAGTGGGCACCCGGTTTCACCGGCATCGGTTCCTCAAGCGGGTCCACGCCCTCGAAATCCTGGGCGAGGTGAACGATGTTCTCGAGACGGTCCATGATTCTCTCTTCGCCGAGATGACGCATGTCCAGATAGACGTGATCGTCGTCCACGCCTCGTCCTTCGGCGACTTCCGTGAGTTCAGCACGCGAGACGACGTCTCGGGAAGCGAGCTCCCCGTCCTCGACCGCATAGCCCCGCTCGAACATGAACCGCTCGCCATCGCTGTTGAACAACCGGCCCCCTTCCCCCCGCACCCCCTCCGTAATGAGCACGCCCGTGGATGGAAGAGTGGTCGGGTGGAACTGGATCATTTCCATGTCTTCTAGCGGGACACCCGCCCGATAGGCCATCGCCGCCCCGTCGCCGGTATTTGCGATCGCGTTCGTCGTATGCTTGAAAACCTGCCCGGCGCCGCCGGTCGCGAGCACGACCCCGTCTCGAGCCCGAAATCCCGCAACCTCCCCGGTCGCGATGTCGAAGGCTGCGAATCCGTGACACTGCCGGTCGGCCACCTCGTCGTGGTCGGTAACCGCGAGCCGTGTCACGTACCACTCCTCGTAGATATCGATGCCCCGCTTTACGACCTGCTGGTACATCGCGTGGAGCATATGGTGGCCTGTCTCCGCACCAGCGTATGCCGTCCGTGGGAAAGACAGGCCACCGAAGGGGCGCTGGGAGACGGTTCCATCGTCGTCGCGAGAGAAGGGCATCCCCCAATGTTCAAGTTGGATGACCTCCTCCCTGATCTCTCGGGCGAAGATGTCCACAGCCGGGGCATCAGCCAGAAAGTCGGACCCCTTCATCGTGTCATAGGCGTGGTCCTCCCAAGGGTCGTCCTCGTGCAAAGCCGCGTTCACGCCCCCTTCCGCGGCACCAGTGTGACTTCGGACCGGGTGCACTTTCGAAACAATAGCGACGTCAGCGCCTGCTTCGTGGGCGGCGACTGCCGCCCGTAATCCCGCTCCACCACCACCGATCACAAGTACGTCGTGTTCATACATTGCCATCACCAGAACCGCAAGTCCGCCTTCGTAGCGTCCCGTTTGATTTGTTGAATGTGCTCGGTCAGCGGGATGTCCTGGGGACAGACGTTCGTACAGGAAAATTGTGTCTGACACCGCCAGACGCCGTCGTGTTCTTGCAAGATTTCCAGTCGCTCTTCGGCCCGATCCTCACCTTCACGTTCGTCAGCGTAGAAACGATAGCCCTTGTTGATCGCTGCCGGCCCTAGGTACACGTCTTCATTGCTCGCGATGGTGCAGGAGGAGGTGCAGGCACCGCACCAGATACAGCGGGTGCTCAACTTGACGTCTTCCCGGTTCTCACGGCTCTGATACCGTTCGGTCAACTCGTCGGGCGGCGGGTCATCCGGGTCGAAGTACGGCTCGACGGCTCGCATTCGCTCATAAAACGAGTCCATGTCCACGACCAGGTCCTTGACGACTGGGTGGTGAGGGAGTGGTTCGATCTGTATCGGTTCTTTCAGCTCCGAGACCTGGGTCTTACACCCCAAGCGCTGGGACCCGTTGATGAACAGTGCATCCGAGCCACAGACACCCTGTCGGCAGGAATGTCTGAATGTGAGCGAGGGATCCTGTTCGTCCCGGGCCTCGATGAGCGCATCGAGAATCGTCATCCCCTCGTGCGTTGGAATTCGAAAGGTATCGAAACCGGCGTCCTGCTTTGACTCGACCTCGGGATCGTACCTGAAGATCCGCAGCGTTACTGTCTCACCAGTCGATTCCGTGACATCCGATTCCGGCTCTTCTGGGTCTTCCGAGTTGAGCCCACTCGTCTCGGGTCGAATCGTCCGGTCGGCGTCGGAATCGCTCATTAACTTATCACCCCGGCCATCGCGACGGCGATCCGGATGCCCTGAATGACGAGGACAGTGCCAGCGATCGTAAGCAGCCAGAATACAACCGTTCGCCTGCGGCCCGAGAGCCCATGGTTGAGCAACGCGTTGTAAATACCATTGAGTCCGTGGTACGCGGCGGTCACAAGGAAGACCACAATCATGATGAAATACACGAAGCGGTCCATTCGGAGCGCCGAGCCCCACAGTGTGACTTCGGCAGCGTGGTTCACGAAGTGGAGCCAGAGAAAGTGAAAGCCCAAGGTAAAGAGCAAGACGACCGCGGTTACTCGCTGCAGGAACCAGGCGATCGAACCTGATTCGAACCGGCTCCGTCGGTCTGTCATCACCACGGCACGACCTCCGGTGGCAAGAAGACTGGAATGCTAAGCACGGTAATAACAGCCGTGACGGCCACAGACACGTAGAATCCCTCGGCTTCCCGTTCGAGTCCGATACCCAAATCAACCAAGAGCAACCGAATGCCGTTGGTCATATGAAAAACTGCCGCGGCCAGGAGTCCGACCTCAAGAACCCGGACCAGAAAAATGCCTTCGAGCCCTTGGATGGTCCGGGTGTAAAGATCAGTCCCAGCCGCGATCGCTTCGGGGTCAGAGGCCGCCGGAATGGCCGTGCTGAGAACGGCGATATGTGCAAAGAGGTAGCCAATGAGTACCCAGCCGGTGACTTTGTGGAGAACCCAGGCCCACATTCCGGCCGAAAAATACCGAAATCTCCCGAAGTCCTCGATGAGGCCCCGATCGTATGGCGCTCCCATACTTCGTCTGGCACTGCTCAGCACAAAGACCTTACTACACTTCCCTTTCGATGGGAGTTGCCACGACTGCCGATTACCTCCACTCACCGACTTGCTGCTCTCAGCAGTCCCGATTAAGAAGTCGAACTAGATCGTCGCCTCGAGTTCAAACTGCTGACTGCAAAGGGGGAGAATATCCGATTTGGTTCCAAAGAACTCAGACGAATTACCGACAAAGGATTGAATTGGCGGCCACCCGGTCGGTACGCAAGCCATCCCTGGCCGTGGTAATTGGACTCGGCTTGCGCTCTTTCTCACCCTGATCGGGATGTATTTTCAAGCGGTGATCGAGTCTGGCCCGCGGCTGCGATTCTCCTCCGCCTGCATGATCACCATATCTCTGCCCAGTGAATCGGTTCAGCGAGATACATAGCAAAGTCAGTACGGCAGAACCCAGAATGGAACCGTCACAAAGGGTTTTCGAACCGAAAACCGGTTGCCTGGGTTGTGGGACAAACACATTGAGGGACCCGATTCGACGGTTTTATACGCAAAACCGGGATACAATTGGATGCGCTCCGTTGGTGTAGTCCGGCCAATCATCTTGGCCTTTCGAGCCGAGGACCAGGGTTCAAATCCCTGACGGAGCATGCGAGACACGAGCGTAACGAGTGTCTCGATTACGCGAGCGGTGGAACCGCGAGCATTCTGCGACGAACGAAGTGAGGAACGACTGCGACAGAAAGTATTTGAGCGCACGAACAGCTTTGCTGTGAGTGACGTTCGAATCCCTGGCGGAGCTTGACATCCTCGTCCGGCTAGAGCCGGAGGAATCTCAACTCAAGCAAATCGAAGATTTGCGTACGTTGCAAACCTCCGGTTTGCTCAGCGTTGGTATATGAGGGATTACAGACTCCCTGCTCTCTCGTGTTGAACGACCCGCTCTCGCAGTCGAACAGGAAGGCTTCGGCGTGTGCCAAACAGCCGTTACTCATATCCCCTGTTGGAGGACTCCGAGGTATGCTTCTGCGGATATTCACCGCACCGTTCACATCTGTATTCATCGTCGTCACGCACGATGAACAAACCTACAGGCCGCGCTCCACGCGATTGCTATCCCGAATCTGCCCGCCACACGATCACGTCGTGCTCGTGTTCTCCTTGCTCTGTATATTCATCAGTCGGACCGGTCAGCAGCCAATGGAGTCGTCGTAAATATTCCGCACCTGGATCTCCGTTTGTCCGGCCTCGTGTAGTGGAATATCTTTCAGCCTCGTGGAGGCTGAGGGGGGTTCATTCCTTACACCCGGACCTTCCGGGGCCCCGAGTTGGTTGCGCTACAATCCCAGCATTTTCTTGAAGAACGAAATGAATCCACCGTCATCCGATTCAGTCGCTTTTGTCGTCTGTTGGTCGGGAGAACCGTCCTCTGTCTCGGAACCCGGGGTGGGCGCCGCGCTGTCAGTCGGGGTCTGGCCCTCGGTCGTGGTCTCCGTATTGTCCCCGGCACTCTCCTCACTCGCCGACTCTTCACTGTCCCCACCACCGAAGAAATCCGCGATCCCGCCGAGGATGGAGCCGCCACCTCCAGAGTCCTCGGACTCCTCGGCCTCGGGCGTGGCCTGCCGATACTCGATTTCGACACTATCGTAGACGTGGAATTCGTCGTCCCCAGTTCGGGTCACGAGTTCGAGTGTCTCCGTTTCACCGTCTTCCACCCGCGGGAGGTGATCGAATGAGATCTGCTCACACTGAATGGTGAAACTGTCCATATCCGGGGAAAAGGTATGACCTTTATACCGGATGCTCGGCTCGATTTCAGTATCCGATAGACCTGCTACTCCCAATTCGATCGGGGTTTCCCCACGAAGGTCGTACTCGGTCATGACGACGCCATCAACGGACTGGCCGTTCACCGACACGATTTCGAGATCGACGGTGAGGAGGTCCCAGATTATTCGACATCGATACGGTCACTATCCTCGGTTGAATCCGGCTCAGAGGACTCGGTCGATTCGTCCACGTCATCGGTTGTGGTTTCGTCTTCGCTCTCGGAGGTTGTTTGGTCCTCGTCATTGCTGTCGGATTCTTCGGCTTCGGTGGCTGGGGTAGACTCACTCTCGGTGACAGGGTCCGCAACGTCGGTTGAGCCGGTTTCTTCGTCAATGACGGTTTCGTCCATCGGGTCTTCGCCCGACGTTTCGGACGGGGAGGAGTCCGTCGCATCACTCGTCGGCGACTCGTCCGAGTCAGTCGTGGGCACACTGTCTGCAGATGGCGAATCACCAGTCGTCAACGCTTCCTCCGAGCCAGACGCGGATTCGGTTGCCGTTTCGTTTGACCCGGAAGACAGAGCCATATCACCGTCTCCGTCCGGTGAAACGGTGATCTGGTAGTCCTCATTCGACTCGGACGGGGAGTGAGAGGAGTTTTCCGTCGAAACAGGGACGGATTGATCGCCGTCATCTATGGCCGGTCCTGGCTCTCCATCGGCGGATTCGGGGGCTTAACCACCAGTCTCGGACTCAATCGGTTCGGGCGTGGTGGTCACCGGTGCTTCCATCGCAGAGTCGTTGGAAGGGCCACTCGCCTCTGAGCCCACCGCTATGCTTTCGTTCTGCGGAGCGGACCCGGGCAAGTCACCGGTTGGAATCGGCGAACTCGAGTTCTGGGCACCACCAGTGGTGGTTCGGTTCGACGGAGCAGTGAGATTGTCGTTTGTCTGCTCACTCCCCGGGGTCGAGCCACCAATCGTGTCCGTTCCATTGAGTGGGATTGTCCCATTTCCTGGGTTCACCACAGCAGGTGGATTATCTGGGGTCCCGTTTGCAGGGATCGATACTGAGCCATTGGGCGGGTCCGAAATCGATTCCGGCTCAGAACCGTTAGTCGGAGGACTAACGGCTGGGATTCCTCCCGCACCGATGGAGTCGTAGGTCGCTGACTCGTTTGATTGGCTTTCATTCAGAACTGTCTCGTTCGTCACGGTCTCGTTGAGCCCCACTAATCCCATCGCAGGTGCCGGATCGAAACCCCGTCGTGAATGATTACTCGAGGGAGCCGAAAGCGGCTCGACGCTCACCGAACTGCCCACCGCCTCGAAGGTCATGGTTGCTGATTCCTCGTCCCAGAGAGCCGACGTGGACGTGTGTACGCCGGCACCAATCGATGCGGTAAGCACCAGCAGAACGACGAAACTAACGAGACCGAGCTTAGTCATCGGTACCCTCCGACGAACCACTCCCGTCTGTTCTCGTCGGCCCCGCCGTAGGAGGTGCAGTGGCTTCGCCTCGATTCGTTCGCCAGGTAGCGAAGGTTATCCAACCTGACAGACCTAATCCGAGGAGCCCGGCTGTCAGGACCCCGATTGTTACTGGGTGTGGGGCTGAAACGGCGGCGATCTCCCGGAGCATGTTCCATCCCGCGTACCCGAACAAAGCCATCATGGCGATCACGGTCAGCTTGAGATCGAGGAGATCGATCGTCACTTCGGACGACAATTCCGCATCGTCGTCGGTTTCTAACTCGATTGCGGACGCCGAATCAGCCGGCACGGGACCATCGAACTCGAATGTGTCCTTGGTGGCTGTGGATGAACCACTGATCGCTGCCGTATCGGTCACGGTCGATCCCTTGCCGGGCGAATTACTCCACGACCGAAGTTCGAGTAACACTAACGCCGTCACCGGAAGCACGATTAGGGAAACGAACCCCAGTGGGGTGTTCGCCCAGAGGATGACGTGTCCGATCAGCGGGAGGATTATCGTCACTTCCCCGAGTACCGAACTGTGTGGCACAATACCGTGATCGGCGTTTTCGTTGGCATCACCCTTCGTTTCGAAGCCCTCCCCCATGACCGAGACCACCCGATGGGTGGTGGGAATCGCGTCGGGGCCGGACGCGTATGTGACGATGTCTCCCTGTTCGATGGCGGTCGATCCATCGACGACCACGACGTCACCCGGACTGAGCGTCGGCTCCATGCTTCCGGACAGGACGACATAACTCTCGTCCGCGCCGATGGCCTGTGGGACCGCATAGGCGGCAAAGGGCGCAATCACGGCCAGCAGGAGGACGGTCGCCACGACGGCGCCGATCGAGCGCCACCGGCTCGGCACGTTCATCGGCCCCCCTCCCTTGGATCGAGCAATGCACCGACCGATTCGAGTCCCGGAAGAGACGGATCACCACAGCCATCACAGTCCTCGGGGGATTCCGTCGTGCACACACAGACGGTAATGTGACTGATCGCTTTGCCAGTCGGGGCAGAAACGATCCCATCGGGACTGGTCGTCGGGAGCCCTGCCGTGTCGGCGGCTGTGGATTCGTCGCCGTCGTATTGGACGAATCCGCGCCCGCCTTTGACCGCTACCGTGCAGAGACTCGGGACGAGACCGTCAGGGAACTCGAGGTTCACCAGCCGAAAGGCGACTCCGGTCGTTTCCGTCCCACCGTCTTTCGTTTCGATCGCGTAGATTTCGAGCCCGTAGGACGTGTCACCCTCCGTGAACGCGTATGTTCCGGGTTCGATGAAGCTCTCGTCCATTCCTGGGGTGCCCGCCTCCAGTTCGAGTTTGCCGAGGGTCCGACAGCAGGGACAGTCCTCGCCGGGCGGACAGGGCTGGGGCTCGCGATCCCCGAACGGGTTCGTCGCCAGATCATTGCGACATTGCACGGCCCCGAACCACAGCGGGAGTTCGACCGTTTCGGTTCCGACGTATCCCGTCAGTTCGTACTCGAAGCTGACACAGACCTGATCGGTGAGACACTCGACGGGAGCAGTCGTCGGATCCCCGTCGATCCGGACGCCCGTTTGCATGGCCTCCGCGACCGAGCGGAGGGAGCCCGAGATGATCGACGCGTGCGTTTCGCCGGTGTCACAATCAACAGTCGAAAGCCGGAGTGTTACTGCCTCAGCGAGGGCGGTCGAGGCGGGAATGGGGCAGTCCGTGGCCAACCACAGCGCGGCAGGGTTGTTCGGTTGGGCGGATTCGGGAAGCGAGAACGTGACGTCCGTCCGTCCCGCCGGGTTTGATTCGTCCAGTGACCCGATCGGAATGTCCAGCCGGGGGCCGTTGACGGTTCCGTGGTTCGTTTCTGGATCGTCCGCGCCTGGTCCCGAAACGATGTCGTAGCTCACGGCGAGGTCGAGGATACCGGACTGAAGGGCGACATCGAAACCGCTCCGAGACTGGAACACCGCTCCTGTCCCAGAGCCGGCGACTGCCCCGATCGAACCGATCCCGGCGATAGCGGCGAGCACCTGCCTGCGGTTCACGTTCATGCTGACCCTCCATCGAGGAAGGGGCTATCTCCCTCACATGGACCCGCGGCGAACGCGAAGTCGAAAGTGAAGGAATCGCCCTGAATGCGATCTGACGCAGTCTTCGGGAGTTCCCACGCCAGAGCCACACACCTGAGCGTTCCGGGATCGAGACAGTCATCGAAAACCGGCACGCCTTCGTTCGCGACGATCGAATCCTCAGCGAACGCGTCACCGAACGGTGCGCGTGGGACGACAGGTGCTCGCAACGTCTCGTCCAGTGTTCGAAGGCCGTCACAGGAACCCAGCGGTGAGGTATCCGTCCACACTTCGACCGTGGCTTCCGTTGCCAACTCGCCCACAGCATCGGTCGTGTCCCCTGCCTTCCGCTCGGGCTCGTTACGACCGTTTTCGGCCTCGGCGGTAACTACTCCAGACAACCAGATCGATACTGGACTCGGGGTCTCCTCGGAGACGGCTTCGAGTCCGACGACGAGCGTCCCTGAATCACCCGGCAAAATGTTGCCGAGTCGCAATACTGGGCCCGCCACGTCCGTCCGATAGGTGGCCTCCTCGAGATAGAGCGGTTCCGTCTCCGGATCCATGGTGGCGTCGTAGGAATCCGTCGATCCAGCCTGATTTTCGCGGAACGTTCCGTTTCTCGATTCGTACCACGCGACACGAAGAATCGCATCGTCCGTGTCCTCCGTGAAAGCCGCATAGGTGTACTGCGTAAACGCTGGGGAAGTCTGTTGGAAGCGAAGCCCGCCGATAACCAGTGTCCCACCACCAATTCCGGCAAGTAACGATCGTCGTGTCAGTTTCATTTTGTTTTAGCGGACCGTGCGTTGTCGCCCGATGATTCGAATTGTCGCGGGTACCGTTCTGCGACCCTGTGTTCAGTCAATAGATTTGATTGGAAGGGGTATAGGTATGAAGTGGATATTCCACCGACACGCTCCCCATACCGGCAACAGGACCATCCTACCGATATTTGCGATCCCGTGGATCGAACCGTCATACCGAATATTTTGTCCCGCGGTCCGGGTCCACGGGAGCCGAGTCGCTCGATCAGGCCGGGGTTGGGCCCGAGCCGTCGTTGTTGCGCTCCTGTTCGGTGTAGAAGCCCAGGTCAAAGCCCATCGTGTCGCCCTGGATCTCGTTGCCGACTTCCAGTGGCAGTTCCCAGGAGAGACCGATGCAGTGCATGATCCCATCGCCACGGAAGGCTTCCCGATCGTCGCTGGTCGGATCGTCGACGAATTCGTCGAAGATCGTCGCGCGATTCCCGTCGAGTGGAATGCCGTTTCCGGCGGCGAGTTCCCCGAGCACCTCTTCGAGAGTTCCCTCCATGATGGTCTTCTCGGCGATTGCCTGGGCCGCGATGTTGCCGAAAACCGGGGGAATGTTGGTCGGAACGTCCACGTTGCTGAAGTAGACGGGATCTCCGCCCGCGCCCTCGGCCGGACCGGCCATCGACAGCAGGACGCTGTCGTTGGCGCTTCCTACAGAGACCGTGTAGACGTCAGTCGCCGGTGCGGGACTGGCTGCCCGTGCATCATCAGCGGCATCGGTCGGCGAGGAGAACGTCGTCGAGCCGGTGCCGTTGAACGATTCCCCATCCGAAAGCACGATGTTCTGGGCCGGGACGCCGGACCGGCCATTGGTCTGCAGTTCGCCCTGCGCGTCGTCGACACCTTCCCCGATGTACGTTCCGGTGGCGATGCCATCTGCGTCCGAGTACGGGTCCGGATCGCCGTCGCCGTCGAATGGCGTCGATCCAGAACCGCCTGATACGACGTTCGCCAGCTTCTGGCGGAGGTTGTCGACAGCACCGTTCACCACGCTCAGGTCCGCCGTCAGTGGCTGCAGAATGCCGGTGCGTGGTTCGGTGTCGTCGCTTCCTTCGCCGTCGAAGTACGCGACACCCAGTGTCACGTCCGCGTTCTGCTGTTGCAGGTAATCGATGAATTGCTTGATGCCCAGTTCCACGAGGTCGATCTTCGTGGTTTCGTCGTAGGTGTTCCCGTCCACCTGGATCGGATCCGACGAGATGACCCCACCGTACTGGTCGTACAGCATCGACCCCGAGAAGTCGATGGTGAGCATGATGTCGGTGAGGTTGTCGTGGTTGTAGACGTTGTCACAGTCCTCGTCGTACCACAGCGATGCCTGGATGGCGCCCGCGAGGTCGGGCAGGTTGTCCGGATCCACGACGGCTTCCGGGTCGGGGTGAAGGCCGCCGTCCTCGGTAAGGTTCCCTGCCTGCATCCAGATGTAGCCGGGGTTATCACAGAGATGCATCGAGAAGGTGATCTCGCCCTCGTCGCCCGGTTTCACGTCGCTGAACTGGACGAGCGTCTCCATCGGTTCGCCGGTGACTGGATCAATCCTGAAGTCGGCCTCCGACAGCGGTGGAATCGAGTCACAGCCGAGGGTCGGGATGTTCGCGCCGTTGCTGTTCGGATCGTCCTCGTCCGGGAAGTCACTGTATTTGAGGACTTCTTCGGTCAGGGGATCAATGATCGACTGCTCACCGTCGCCGTCGTGGTCGGGGTGAGCGTTGACCCACGTCCACTCGTCGCCGAACCTTGCCGCCTGTTGCCAGTCGACGAGCAAGTCGAGTTCGCCCGCGACGAGTTCGTTCTCCGCGAAGGTTTCCTCGTCGGAGAAGAAAGCACTCGTGCCGAGGCCAGCGCCCGCCGAAGCGAGCCCGACGGCCCCGATACCCGCGAGCACCTTCCGTCGAGAGAGTCGGTACAGTTGTGGTTTATCTGCTGTCATTGTTTCACTCTATCTCCTCCGATTAGGCGGTTGTGTTGAACGGGTCCGGGTTGTTGCGGACCTGTTCGGTCTCGAAGATCAGGTCGAATCCCAGACCGTCGCCCTGCATGACGTTCCCGACCTCGCTGGGGATCTCGAGGAGGAGGCAGAACGAGTAGCTCCCCTCGCCGTCGTTGACGACGGCTGGAGCACCTTCGTTGTCCTTCACGAGGTAGCCAGGTGCGAGAATGTCGTCCGCCTCGCGGGCGTTGGTGTAGTGTGTTTGTGCGTCGACTTCGCCGCCAATGTCCGGTTCACCGTAGCTGATTCCGAGGTTGTCGGAGGCTAGGTTGAAAAGCGGGTCGAGGGTCGACAGTCCCGCTTTATCGCCGGACTCGTCGAAACCTTGCCACACGGTCGTCAGCAGGAACTCGCCCAGGTCGGCATCGTTGTCGGCATCGCCTTCGGCGGACTGTTCGGGTTCGGGGTTGGCGCCACCGAACTCCGAGAATGCCTCCGTACGCACCTGCAGGTAACCCGGGTTGTCCGAGACTTCCACGTCGAAGCAGATGATCGCCCAATCGCCCGGTTTCACGTCGTCGACTTGCAGGCCGGCCGTGACGCCTTCGCTGTCTGCAGTTTCCGAGAGGCCGATCGAGTCGGCCCAGTAATCGTTCGCCGCGACGATTTCTGCGGTCACACTCATGTCGAGTGTTCCCGCCGTCAGGCTGTTGCCCCCGAAGGTTTCCGTGTCCGAGAACAGCGCGCTGGTTCCAAGTCCCGCGCCCGCGGACGCGAGGCCGATGGCACCGAGGCCGCCGAGCATTTTGCGTCGCGAAAGCCGGTACAGTTGTGGTTTGTCTTCTGTCATGGTTTTGCTCCCCAGCCGACCTTGGAATCGCCTGATTCAGCGGTCAGTCGGGTTACTCGTCTCCAGGTGAGACGGGGGCTTACCTATGCAGAGGTTCAGTGGTTTCACCCCGCAAAACCCGATTTTATAGGAGACTCCTACCGAAATAATTGGCCTGGTTGGGAGTGCCTACCGCCCGAAACCCTGTCTCAGCCGGACCGGTTGGATCTTCATACTGCAGTGATAGGACACTCCTATCGATCCAGGCGACAAAGTAGGCTGTGTATGGTTTTGCTCCTGGCTTACGTCGGGAGTGGTAATGTTTGGACGGGTCACGCTTCCAGAAACGGAAATTTACCACGTCCTGAGTAATTCCCGTCGCCGGGCCGTGCTCGCCATCCTCTGGCGTCAACCCGAACCAGTGACGCTCCGCGAGGTCTCCGAGGAAATCGCGACAAGAGAGACAGGAGAGCGTCCTGCGCCCCGTGCCCTCCGGGAGAGCGTCTACAACGCACTTCACCAGACCCACCTGCCGAAACTCGACGCGCTGGGACTGGTTCGCTACGACAAGCATCGAAAGATCGTCGAAGCACAACCAGCCGCCGGTCAACTCGGCCGCTACATGGACGTGACGACGCGAATGGGAATCTCCTGGGGCGAATATTACCGGGCGCTCGGCGTGACTGGACTGTTCGTCACCGTCGCCTCGCTCGCTGGGGCTCCCGGATTCAGTGCGATAGATCCGCTGCTGCCGGCGACCGCCTTTCTCGGAATCTTCGCGCTTTCGACCGGCTATCAACTCGCGTCCGCTCCGATCGGATGGGGGCCAAAGCTCGCTCATCACGTCGCCTCGCTGCGTGGGCGATTCGGGTTCAGACTTCCATATATCGGGTTCGGCCCTCCTTAGATGGCGTCCGGGACCGACCGAGCATTGATTTCGAACAGCCGGGCGACACATCCAGTACAGGAAGCAGTGATAACATGATAGTCGCGACAGCACGATTCCACGAGTTCGGTACCGAGTTCGATCACACCTCCACAAACCGGACAGTTATCCAGACAGACCCGAATCGCCGCGAAGGACTGGTTTCGCTCCGGAAGCGACAGGTGGGCCCACTCGTCGGTCCAGGATGCGAGCAGTTCGTCTGCTGCGAGGTCGATCACGAATGCGACGCGTGACTCCCACCGACCGACGGAATGATCGTCGACGAAGACAGTCCACACCGGACCGTTTCCGTCGAATGTGACGCGATCGGGGTTCACGTCAAACAACGCCCCAGCCCCATCGACCGACGCCGAATCGTCGATTTCAGCCGCAACCTGGGCCAATCGAGTTTCGAAACTGGGCGCTACTGCGAGATCACCATCGCCCGATTCCAGCACCCCGACGCGACATAGAAACGCGTCGACGTCGAAGAACGATCCCTCGAACTCGGGTGGTGATTTGCCGAACCACGAGAGCAGCCACGGTGGAAAATACCGATGCGTCACCGTCGGCGTTCCAGGGATTAAATATCCCCGCAACCAGATTGCACCGAATGCGATCACGCCCACGACGATCGCCCCCCACCGGGAGACAAAGGCCGTTACCGTAACGAGCCCAAGCGCGATCGCACTATTCAGAACTGTACACGGTGTGCATCGATTTTCACCGACGTACGCCGGTTTCCGGAACCGCGAAAGGCCGGTAGCCCGGATAGACCCCATCATCTACCCATTTCGCTCCCGGATCCTATAGGTATGAAAACCGTACCTGCGACACTTCGTCTATGACGACTGGCAGGCGCCCATTACTGTAAGGCATCCAACTTGTAGTGGAATCATAATACATATTCATGGTATGTTGAACCAAACCAATAATATGCAAGAGAAACATCCCCGGGGCCAGTTGGGTAGTACAACTGGGCCCAATTCAAATGGGGCGGATGGGGAACCAATCAATGTTGGTGCGCCACCGCTCACAACGGAGGAGATTTTCCATATTCTCAGCAACCGGCGTCGTCGCTTCGCGCTCCACTATCTCGATCAGGTTGAGGATCCGGTGACGATTCGGGACCTCTCCGAACAGATCGCCGCCTGGGAGCACGACATCGACCGCAGCGCCGTCACCCCGAAACAACGGAAACGAACTTACACGGCACTTCATCAGGGCCATTTGCCGAAATTGGATCGGCTCGGAGTCATCGAATACGACAACGAACGGGGCATCGTCGCCCCTTCCGAGCACGTCAAGGACTTCGACGTATACCTCCACGACGTCCCGCAGGACGATATCCCCTGGGACGAGTTCACTCTCGGCTTCGGGGCGGTTTTGAGCGCACTCGTGTTCGTCGGCTGGCTCAGTATTCCGCCATTCGGCGGGGTTGATGGATTCCTCTATGCGGCGTTCGCTGCACTCTCGATCACGGTGTTGGGCGGGTACCGCGTGCTGACGGACACCAAAACGCACCTCGGACGGACGGCAGCTCCCACAGAGATAACCCCACCGAACGAATTTGATTTATATGAGTAATCGATCAGCGATATCGGGTCGCAACCCAATCGATGAGTATGCCGTAGGCCAATCCGGCAAAGAAACTCGGCCAATCGCGGAACTCACTCGTGAAGGTGATCGACGCGGTCACCAAAAGCCCCAGCACAAAGCCCCTGACCAGGACGTTATATTTGGAATCGATGAATCGAAGCCCGCCCGCCAATCCGATGACAAGGCCCATAATGACCCGGTTGTACCACATGGCGAAAAGATACAGTTTGTTACCCTCGAAGCCGATCCGGAGCCCCACTCCGATGATGCAGAAAACACCCAGAAACGCCCCCATGAGGACGCCAATGGCGAGTCGTTTGTTCATATTGATTTATTTGTTGGATCGACAATCAATATTTGGGTCCGCAACCTTGGGTTACCAATTACTTGATAAAAAAGCGTTGGATTTTCGAGAACTGGGCATTTGGCGTCGCCTCGATGCTCCGCGACCTTCCGGGTATTGCAATCGGGTCAGCGTTGGGGTCAGGGCTTTTCCTGGTCGGCATTGCGGTTGCGATTGGCGGGTTCCTGACCCCGTTTGAAACCGATGTCGACCACGATTACCTGACTCCTCGTCCTTTCGCCATTGGTCTTGCTCGGGTTCCTCTGGAATGGATTGCTGTCCCGTTTCGATGGGATCGCACTGATGGTGGTGTTCGGACTCATCCTCTGGTACCTGTACCGAGAAGAGCGGGAGGGAAGAGAGACCTTTCGGGACGAAGAAGCTGAGGAGGCTGTTGAGGTAGTCGAAGCCGAAGGTCACAGTTGGTGGTACTATCTCGGTCTCTCAGGGGTGTTCGTCATCGGCCTCATTATTGGCTCGGAGTTGGCGGTTCGTGGAGCCCGGGGGCTCGTAACCGCATTCAGCCTCAATCAAACAGTATTCGGGATGACGTTCGTCGGAATAGCGATGGCTCTCGAGGAGGTAACCTTGGTCATTGCACCGGTTCGATAATGGCGGCCGAGCATCGCCGTGGGAAATATTATTGGGAGTTTGATTTTCTTCGCAACGGGGAATATCGGTCTGCTCGCGGTTACGGAAGTACAAGGAGAAAGCCTCGTGCTTTAGCGCGGGGAGGATGTCAATGGCCGGCCTTTTTCCTCGCTACAATTCTGATGGGACTGTTCCTCTTTCGAGGTCGGATCAAACGATTTGAGGCGATCGTATTGTCACTCCTCTATGGGGCGTTCTGGATCCTGAGTTACGTCTTCATCTACAAACTCGAGCGTTCGTCTCCGCTTAGGCAGCCAATTCCTCGAAGGCCCGTTCGAGCCGACCTTTCACTTCTTCTGCAATCTCGTCCAGCGCTGGATTCTCTGGAATTTCAAGGAGTTGCTCCGGATCGACGGCACTCACGACCACTTCACCGTCTGCGGACTCGTAGACGACCACGTTACACGGGAGGAGTGCGCCTAATTCGGTTTCAGCAGATATTCCTTCGTGGGCCAATGGCGGATTACAGGCTCCAAGAATCCGGTATTGGTCCATTTCCACGTCCAGTTTTTGCTGAAACGTCGATTGGACGTCGATATCCGACAGGATTCCAAATCCTTCGGCTTCGAGGGCATTCGTAAGGTCAGTGAGTGCGTCTTCAAACGATGCATCGAGGGTCGTGGTGATTGTGTACGTCATGGTTGAGATGGTATTGCTGTGATATGCGGCGGTTTCCGTTCCCGAGGTGACCCGGTATTGGGTATGTCTCGCCCGGCGCCCGCTCCAGGTTCGATAGGGGATCGAGGGGGAACGGCCCTTCATTGATTGAGGGTGCAATTTTGGCTTGGTCCCAGGGAAGGTGGCGATTTTTCACTCCGTCGTTTGGTAACACCTCCTCGATCGTCTCGAAAATCGCCTCCTGCGAACGTCCCTGGTGCCATCATCTATTTCACCCATCACTTTCGGACAGGAGTGGTCTGAGAGTACCGTTCCCTCCTCGCTGGTGACTTCTTCGGTCGTGCCATTGGTGGGCATTTGGGTAAATAGGGTGCTTGCCGCTAATACAATACTACGAAATACCCCCACCAATTCGAGGAATCAAACCAGACGGGTGCTCGATGCGAACACGGTCGACCCGAGAGCCTCGATGATCCAAACAGGTTTGAAGAAATGAGTGGGCTATTGGAGGTCGGAAATCACCGCTTCAACTGCCTCAATAGGAACATCATACGTCTCTGCTATCTCTTGCACCCTTGCTGGCGAGATGGGCTTTTTGGACGGGTCTCGGTCGCGTTCAGGAGATTTCGGGGCGTCGGTACGGATCGGATCAAGTGAGTCCTGGCTCACGTCTAGCGATACTGCGTCCCACCGACTGTAGTGACCCATGGCGTCAAAATACGCCTTTGTGGCCCGCCGCTCGTCCCGGTCGAACTCGGCCGTGAGAAGTCCTTCCTCGTCAATCAGCGGTCCAGCTTTGACAATTCCGGCTGGATTGACGAGCATACTCCCCCCAGCACCGACGTTGAATCCGAGTTCGTCCTCGGAAAACCCGTCCGGGAGGTCCTCGTCCATGTACGCCGACGCGGAGACGACAAACGACTGGGTCTCGAAGGCGTACTCTCGAACGGCCGGATAGATGTCACAGGTTTCGATCGCTTCGGTGTCTGTGGCGCGGGTTTTATTCCCGGGATGGGTGTGTTGTTCCCAGAATCCAGGCCAGACGGCTGCATGAATCTCCTCACCTTTGGCCTGTAAGGCGGCCTTTGAGAGACTCATGTGATTTTCATAGCAGATGAGTCCGCCCAATTGGCCGATGTCCGTTTCATACGTTTCAAGGCTTGATGGGTCCCCTCGGCCCCAGATGGCACGTTCCTCGTGGGTCGGCATCAGTTTTCGATGGCGGCCCATGAGATCTCCATTACTGTCGAAATAGAAAAGGGAATTATACACCGTCTCGCTGCCGTGTCTGTCGCTGAGTTCGTTCGTTCCCAGAACCAGATTGAGGTCGGCGTCAGCAACTGCGTCACCGATAGTGTCAATCGCCTCGTCGTCGACGTGGAGGCTGTTTTTCTGGAGATCGACCATCAACTCCGTCCATCGGGGAATAGAGACGCTCCCTCGCCAGTAGGGGTATCCTGGAAAATACGTTTCCGGGAACACCACGAGGTCGGCCCCCGCAGCACCTGCGTGTTCGATCCACTCGCAGGTTTTATCGAGTGTTCCTTCTTTATCGTGGTACACCGGCTCGACCTGTGCCGCGGCAAGGGTGAACGTTTCTCTGGACATGGGGTTGTATAGGAGGGGGGGAAGAAAATTTATCGGGTGTTGCGAAGTCACTCCTCTGTATACACGGATTTTCCCGACCGCGCCCAACGCCCGGACGGCTGAGACTCGAGTGGTGTCCCAGTAATTGGTGGCAAATCGCCCCATATTGTAGTTAATCGGTCGAAAAGATAGCGAAAGTCGGGTTAAGCCCGTCCGAAGTCGGGTTCAGGGCTTGCACCCGTTTTATGCCCCCACCAGGTACCCTGAAATGCAATGATCGAAGCAGACCCACTCACGATAGCAACGATCGCGAATGACACAGCACAGATAGTCTTGCAGGCCGGTCCGCCTACCGACCTGCCCGCACAGGTCCCAGACTTCGTCAGCAGCATCCTCGAGACAGTCCGAAGCTCCGCTGGCGAGGGCGGGCTGGGTGAGATAATCAGCGGACTGACCCCTGGTGGAAGTGAGGCTGCTGAGGGTACCGGCAAAGCTGCAGAAGGTGCACAGAAGGCTGCAGGCGCTGGTATCGAAAACACGTTCAATTAAATCAGTCATCTGCCCGTCCCTGCTGACGTTCTCCATGAACCACCTGACTGATGAATAGCAGGCCACCAACGTGCGGACCCAGTGTTAGGATGGCAATCGAGAAAATGGGGTGCCGTATTAGGGTTTTACTGCAAATCGAAAATCCGACGAGTCGTATCGGAATGTGCGAACCGATTTCATGTCGGTTATTCTGCAAGCAGTATCCGACTGGTCCAGTATGCCTCCGATAACACCAGAGTCGTCCGTGTCTTCTTTTACCGATTGCGTGCCATATCTAAACATGACATATCTGGTCCCATTCGATGGGTCGGAGTTATCAGAAGCGGCCCTTTTCAAAGCCCGGCTTCACACTATTGCATTGTCCGACGCACCGCCACCGATCCAAGACGAAATCCTTCGGGAAAAACCGCTCAATATCGTAGCCGTAACTGTCATCCCGGAAAGCGCCCGGTATGCTCGCGAAAAGGGTTGGATCAACGCGGACGAGGAGTTTCGAACCCGCCTAGTGGTTGAGCGGTTGCATCAACAAGTAACAGATATCGACCCAAGTGCCGAATTTCAATTCGTACCCGTTGATGCGGCTGCGAGGTCGGGAACGATCAGCTCTCGACTCAGGCAGAAAGCCGAGGAACTAGATGCGGATACGATTTTCATCGGGAGTGAAAACGCTGGGCGGATTGTCACCCCGATTACGAGTGTCGCAGCAGGAGTCACAGCAAAGCAGGACTATGACGTCTATATCATTCGAAATCCACTTCCCGAACCGACAAAAAACCGGGTCAAATCCGGGTTTTTCTCCTGAATAACCGGGCCCAGACTGTGACAGGAACAACGGAAATTCGATGGCAGGAACACGAGACTGCAGACCTAACCTGGGAGGTTGAAGTCGTGATGGGGGCCGAAGCAGGCGTTAGTCCAAGCCTCGTCGGAGTCTTCTGAGTGAGTCTTATCCACCCAAATCTACGGTCATCCGAAACCGAATCGTTCCGAAACCATCGCGGCTGAATGAGGGTTGACAAACACTTTGGGGCGACATCGAACAGCCTGAGTATGCTAACTCGTTTTTGTGCTTCCCTCGATTGCAGACAGGTGTGCCAAAAGTTTACCCCCGACAAGCACCACCATATTCATATGGTCTTTCAACGCATCGCTGCCTCAGTCGGTATTGCCCTCGTAGTGGTCGCAGGGCTTTGGACACTTGGAACGCTGGGGTTACAAGTTACCAATCCGGGATTCGGGGCAACGTTCGTGCTGAGCATTGGGTTTCTCGCGGTTTTCGTAAACATAGGTGCTCGGGGCGCTCAAACGACCACATCTCAATATTGGTAAGGCAGGCTTTCCCGACTGTCTCTCACTTGGATTTTTTACCCGCGTCTGTGAGATCGACAGATTTGCTTCCAAACTCCAACCAGAAGAAGTTATGCTTGATCTGCGCCACGAAGATTTCGACAGACTCGCTTGTCAGACCAATCATTAGCACAGTTCAACCCAATACTTAGAGCAAGATGGTGGTAAAGCAAATTCCACAACTGATTAGCGTCGTCGCAAAATCAGCGATGCCCCAGCAATCCCACCAATCCCAGCAAGGATACCCATACCTGGAGTCGATGTCTCAGTCGTGCCAGAAGTCGAATCCGCGGTTGCCACGAGTTCAAAACCGTCGAATGAGGAGTTCGCCGACCACGTAAGTGTCCCGTCGCTCCGGTCGTCCGGTTCCGGTGAGACTGACGCGACCTCATAGCTGTCTGGAACAGTCACCTGGACACGTTTGTCTGACTGGAACTCACTCGAAAACGGTTCAGTGAGGCGGATTTGGCCATCGTCGACTCGTGCCAGCTTCTCCAGTGTCGCCGTCAGTTCGATAATGCCCGTCGAATCAACCATATCCAAAGTTATCTGAACGTCAGAAACGGTCACGTCCCGCCCAGTCCGATCAGCAGTCGCATTCGCAACACCGATCATCCGGTCCGCAAATCGAGTCTTAATTTCGTTCTGTAGTTGCTCATCGGTCTGAATGCTTTCGAAGGCAGTCTGCTCTGTTGTCGAGGAGAGATCGTAGGTCAGTCTGACAGTCACGTCGGCAGTACCTGTCTCATGGATGTCGACTGTAACACCGGGTTGGGTTGAGGTGTCCTGTGCAGCTACCGAACCGGCACCGATCCCAATTACCGAGATGGTGACCAAAAGCGCGAGCGCGACACTTCGTAATCGGGCCGAAGTGAGAGCAGTCGATGTATTCATCGGACTTACTGGCCAGTAACCGTTGAACCGTTGCTCGGGCTCACTTCTGTCGTAGTGTGTGATGTGGTCTCGTTTTGCGTAGTCGTCGTGGTTGTCGTTTTATCCATCATCCCGCCATCCGTCCCGTTGGATCCCATTTGGCGGTCAGTTTCCTCTCCAGATTGATTTCCACCAGGCATGTCAGCGGGCGGGCCACGCGGGACTCCTTGCGGTGGGCCCATCGGCATTCCGACGTTGTTCCCAGCGATCTGACGCGCCATAGCGGCCGTCTCCGGTCCAGTCATGTTGTGGGCCTGGGTGCGGATGTGCATGAGAGCGGTAGCGTTCACACCGTTTGCCTCCAGCGTCTCGTTCGAAAGCGTCTCAGCGGTCTGACTGGTGCTGTTGGCCATTCGTTCCAAATTGCTCGTTTTCGTGACGAGCGCACTCATTCCCACCTGATATTGGGATTCAGAGATTGTGCCGTTCGCAAGTGATGCGTTCATTTGGGCCTGTTCCTGCTCGAGTTCGGTGAGCCGGGATTCCAGGTGTTCCTGGGTCCGGTTCAAGACCTGTGCTTTGGAGTCGTTCGTGGCCGCAGCGGCGACTTCAAGTCCGAACGAGCGGTGCTCGATTTCGCCCTGGAGCTCTTGCTGCTGGACAGCAACACTCGCAGCCAGGTGGAGACCGGGTTTTGTCTCGTTTGCCGTCGTATTGTTCACGTCGGTGTCGTTTGTCTGTGCGAGCGGTTCGATCTCGGCGGTGTTCGATGAGCCTGAATCGGCGATAGCCATGGCCGGTCCGGTAATGGACACGACCATCGCGATTGCGATCAGGGCTGTCAGGAGTCGATTCATTGTAATCAATAACAGGGGAGATGAGTGTTTAAGTCGTGGAGATACTGCAGGTTAATTGGGACGAATTAAGCAGAATACGGCCCGTTTAACTGGGTTTTTTTGGTGACCTGCCCCTGAACACCCTGGAGTCGGCAGTTATCCATCTGGGATACGGGAACAAAACGGTGATGCGTCAGAATATGACCGAAACAAGAACCGAAAAACGGTCCGCAGATCGGTCTTTGACCCTTTCCTATTCGGGCTATTCGTCCGATTTCGCGTCGAGTTTCGCCTGTTCACGCGCGCTTGGGTTAACTGAAGGTTGGAAGGGGACTTCGGATACCTTCGCGTACACGGGTTCGCCTGGTTCTTCAGCGTACTCGTCCGGAAGGTGGACGTTGAACTCGATGTCCGAGTCTTCCTCATAGACCCTGTCATCCAGTGGGACGCCGAGCGATTCGAGTTTCTCCGCGGGGACGTGTGCCAGTGCAATGTTCGTCTCTAGCTCGGGGTTCCACCACGGAGAGGTGACATAGCCGACCTCCTCACCGGTTTCGGGGTCCGAAACGAGCCAAAAGTCCGACGCATACTCCGTGATCGGTTCGCCCGCCATTTTGAGTCCGACCATCTTGAGAGCAAAGGGATACTCGCCGTTCTCGATTTGCTTCTTCTGCCGTTCGAGTTCCGCTTTTCCAACATAATCCCCGTCTTTGTCGTCCGGAACGTGATACCCGAGATTGACTTGGAACGGTGAGGTTTCGTGATCCATGTCCTGCCCCCAAGAGAGGATCCCCGCACCAATCCGACGCTGGTGGCCTGGGGCAATTTGCATCCCACCATGGTCTTTGACCGTTGCTAACGCCGGGTCCCAGACGCTTTCAGCGTTCTTCGATGCCTCACGCACGTAAATTTCGAAGCCTTTCTCCCCGGAGAACCCGGTTTGGCTCACCAAGACGTCAGTCCCGTTGATTTCCGCTTCTAACAGCCCATAATACGGGATATCACTGATTTCGTCCCCGATCAGATCCGTCAATACCGCCTCGGACCGTGGACCTTGGACCTGCATCGGAGCGACGTCGATCTCGTCGATTTCCACGTCGAAATCCATACCTACGTTGACACCCTCGATCCACTGCATCAGCGTCGAATCCGAAATCGAGAACCAGAATTCGTCTTCGGACAACCGCAGGAGAATCGGGTCGTTGAGAATGCCGCCGTCCTCGTTGCAAAGGATGACGTACTTGCCGTTCATCGGCTCGATTTCGGTCACGTCTCGGGTTACGACATAGTCCGTAAGTGCTTCAGCGTCCGGACCTTTGACACGAATCTGCCGTTCAACAGCAACGTCCCAGAGCGTTACCGTATTCGTGAGGGCCTCGTACTCCGCCATCGTGCCCCCGTCCTCCGGTTCAACGAGTCCGCGAGGATGATACACGCGGTTGTAGACAGTCGCTCGGTAGGCGCCCTCCTCGTTGAACGACTTGTGGAAGAACGGTGATTTCCGAACCCGGGTTGAAACAAGCATTTCGATGCCCGGATCCCCGGTTTGCCGGAGATTCCTGGGCAGAACCCGATCGGATTGGTCAATCTGCGGGTGATTCGGATGCTCAGACGAACCTGCTTCTTGTGAGTTGTTCTCTTGTGCCATATAATAATTAATCATCAAAGACTGAAAAGCAAAGCGATAGAGGTTTTTTAAACCTGGAAACTGACGTTCCGATCTGAACGGTTCCATGAATGGAACCAACTGAAAGGATGTGGGAACTGGGGAGTTTCATCGCTGGATTTTCGAGAGATGCCAACACTGACTGTGGCTCAATACGGGTGGGGAAAAATACCCACTGATGATTCGAGGTCGTCCAATATCAGCTAGGACAAAGGAGGCGTCCCAACCTGTTCGGTCGGAAACATCACTGTCTCAGACTGCAACTACGAAACAAGCTATAGGTGAAACGCGAGGGGGCATTCGATTTTGGGCCCCAAAGACTGGGCCTCTGTCAGTTGCCTTGGATGGCGTCAATGACCATCGCAGCGGCTAAAACGACCTCTTTAGGCACCTTACTGGCATCATCGATCGAAATGTCATACCGATCGCGTGGTGAAAATTGGCCATCGATCGAACCGACGTGGGTTCCCTGCCCGTCCGTGATGTCGTATTTGTGCGGGATCCATTGCCCGAACGGCAGACGACTGCGTGCCAGTGTGATGAGTGCGCCCCGTGAATTGATCTGGGCGATTTCCGAACTATCGTCTGGATCTCGGATTCGCCAGGTATCCTGGAAAATCGAGAAGTCATTATCCAATATGACGACTTCGTCCCCAGTTTGGCTATCAATCAACGAGTAGTCCCCAGCAATATCGATGACTCCGCTTGCTTTGACGGTGAATACATCGGTCCCACCGGCATCGACAAAGGGGAATTCTTCTTTCGACTTGAAAAGTTTCTGTTTCCCCTTGAGAACGGTCTCAC